>JBQCFR010000127.1:0-4686 GCA_051958885.1 Tsuneonella sp. | reverse complement strand
CCTTGTACTTCTCGCGCGCCTCGATCACCGCGCTCATGTCGACATCGTTGAACGTCGTGAGCAGCGCGGCCGTCTCCTGCGCGCCCTTCAGCCGCTTGGCGATCGTCTGGCGCAGCCGCGTCATGCGCACGCGCTCTTCCCGGCGGGGGCCTTCGACAGGCTCAGGCTGAGCGGGTGTTGATTCCGCACCCTCCTCCGCTCGTCCTGAGCCGGTCGAAGGACGCTTCGCAGCGGCGGCGAGCACGTCTTCCTTGGTCAGGCGGCCGTCCTTGCCGCTGCCCTTGATGCTCGACGGGTCGACCCCGTGCTCGAGCACCGCGCGGCGCACCGCGGGGCTGAGCGTCTGCGCGGCCTCTGCCGAGCTTGTCGCGCCGTCGCCGGCCTCGGGATCGTGGATCTTCGCCTGCGCGGGGGCGGTGTCCTCGAGCGTGCCGTCGTCCTGGCGTGGGCCGGTCGCAGCGGGGGCTGGCGTCGGAGCAGGGGCAGGCGCGGGCGCATTCTCGCGCGGCTCGATCTTGGTGCTCTCGCCCGCGGCCACGTCGTCCTCGACCGTGGCGATCACCGCGCCGACCTCGACCGTATCGCCCACCGCGACCTTCTGCTCGCCCATCACGCCGGCGACGGGACTGGGCACCTCGACCGCGACCTTGTCGGTTTCGAGGCTGGCGATCGGCTCGTCCATCTTCACCGGATCGCCGGGCTGCTTCAGCCACTCGCCGATGGTGGCCTCGGTGACCGATTCGCCCAGCGTGGGGACTTTGACTTCCTTGGACATCGAATAATCCTCAAAACCGTTCGTCAGGCCGGCTTCTTCTGCGCCAGCCGCTGGCGGGAATTGCGCAGCGCCTCGCCGCCGTCGTTGAGGCCGAGCGCGAGCCCGACCAGCGCGCGCTGCTGCTCGGCGTGGCGCTTGGCGAAGCCGGTCGCGGGGCTCGCGGCCGGTTCGCGCCCGGCGTAGCGCGGCCGCATGCCATCATGGCCCGCGGCGGCGAGCGCCTCCTCGATCTTGCTCTCGACGAAGAACCACGCGCCGTTGTTCTTCGGCTCTTCCTGGCACCAGATGACCTCTTTGAGGTTCGTCATGCGCGCGAGCCGCACGCTCAGCGCCTCGCCCGGGAAGGGGTAGAGCTGCTCGATCCGGACGATCGAGACATCGCCGAGCTTCTCCTCGTCGCGCTGCTGGATGAGGTCGTAGGCGACCTTGCCGCTGCACAGCACGAGGCGCCTGATCTTCGCGTCGGCGATCTCGGCGGTGTCCGACACGATGCGGCGGAAGTGGCTGTCGCCGAGGAATTCCTCCGCGCTGCTCCTCGCCATCGGGTGCCGCAGCAGGCTCTTTGGCGTCATGATTACGAGCGGCTTGCGGAACGATCGCAGCATCTGGCGGCGCAGCACGTGGAAGTAGTTCGCCGGAACGGTGATGTTGCACACCTGGAGGTTGTCGTTGGCGCAGAGCTGGAGAAAGCGTTCGGGCCGCGCCGAGCTGTGCTCCGGCCCCTGGCCTTCGTAGCCGTGGGGCCGCAGCAGCACGAGACCGTTCGCCCGCAGCCACTTTGCCTCGCCGGCGGCGACGTACTGGTCGATGATGATCTGCGCGCCGTTGGCGAAGTCGCCGAACTGCGCTTCCCAGCACACCAGCGTCTTGGGGTCGGCCATCGCGAAGCCGTACTCGAACCCGAGCGCGCCGTACTCCGACAGCGGGCTGTCGTAGACCTCGAACTTGCCGTGCGGCAGCTGGCAGAGCGGAATGTACTTGCGCTCGGTCGTCTGATCGATCCACGCCGCGTGGCGCTGGCTGAAGGTGCCGCGCGCCGAATCCTGCCCGCTTAGGCGAACCCCGTGCCCTTCGGACACCAGGCTGCCGAACGCGAGCGCCTCGGCGGTGGCCCAGTCGAACCCTTCGCCGCTGTCGAACATCTGCCGCTTGGCCTCGAGCACGCGGCCGAGCGTCTTGTGGATCGTCAGGTCCTCAGGCACGGTGGTCAGCGTCCGGCCGAGGCTGTCGAACAGCTTCTTGGGGATCGCGGTCTCGACGTTGCGCCGCGCATCTTCGGAATCCGCGGGCTTGTTGAGGCCCGCCCAGCGCCCGCCGAACCAGTCGGCGACGTTCGGCTTGTAGCTCGCCGCGCCTTCGAACTCCTGTTCGAGGTGGCTGCTGAACTCGTCGCACATCGCGTCGGCGTCGCCCGACTTGATCACGCCCTCGCGCTCCAGCCGCGCGGCGTAGAGCGCGCTGACCTTCCCGTGCTTCTTGATCTGCGCGTACATCAGCGGCTGGGTGAAGCTGGGCTCGTCACCCTCGTTGTGGCCGAAGCGGCGGTAACACCACATGTCGATGACGATGTCGCGCTTGAAGCGCTGGCGATACTCGATCGCCATCTTGCAGGCGAAGGTCACCGCCTCCGGGTCATCGCCGTTGACGTGCAGGATCGGCGCCTGGACGCCCTTCGCGACATCGGACGGGTAGGGTGACGATCTGGCGAATTTCGGGCTCGTCGTGAAACCGATCTGGTTGTTAATTACGAAGTGCAGGCAGCCACCGGTGTTGTAGCCGCGCACGCCCGAGAAGCCGAAGCACTCCCACACAATGCCCTGGCCGGCGAACGCCGCGTCGCCGTGGATCAGCACAGGAAGCACCTGCCCGTGCTTGATGAGGTCGTCGCGGATCGCCTGCTGGGCGCGGGTCTTGCCCAGCACAACCGGATCGACCGTTTCCAGGTGGCTGGGATTGGGGACGAGGCTCATGTGCACCTTGATCCCGTCGAACTCGCGGTCGGTGCTGGTGCCGAGGTGATACTTGACGTCGCCCGAGCCGCCGACATCGTCGGGGTTCGCGCTGCCGCCGGAGAATTCGTGAAAGATCACCCGGTAGGGCTTGGCCATGACGTTCGCGAGCACGTTGAGCCGGCCGCGGTGCGCCATGCCGTAGATGATCTCTCGCACGCCCAGGGCGCCGCCGTACTTGATCACCGCCTCGAGCGCGGGGAGCATCGATTCCCCGCCATCCAAGCCGAACCGCTTGGTCCCGACGTACTTCTTGCCGAGGAACTTCTCGTACTGTTCGCCGCGGATCACCGCTGCGAGGATCGCGCGCTTGCCCTCGGGGGTGAAGGTGATGACCTTGTCCGGGCCCTCGATCCGCTCCTGGATGAAGCGGCGCTCATCGACATCGGCGATGTGCATGTACTCGAAGCCGACGTGGCCGCAGTAATTCTTGCGCAGGATGCGCACGAGCTCGTTGACGCTCGCCCATTCGAGCCCAAGCGTGCCGCCGAGGTAGACCGGCCGCTCGAGCGCGGCGCCGGTGAAGCCGTGGTATTCGGGCGTCAGGTCGGCCGGCAGATCGCGGTGGCTGAGCCCGAGCGGATCGAGATCGGCCGCGAGATGCCCGCGCACGCGGTAGGTGCGCACGAGCATCATCGCGCGGATCGAATCGCCGGCGGCCTGCTCGACCGCCTTTTCGTCCAGCGCCTTGCCAACCTTCACGGCCGCGGCCTTGACCGCGAGCGTCATCGCCGTGGGATCGAGCGCCTGGGTCAGCTCGTCTTCGGACTCGCCGCCGACCAGCGGCCAGCGCGGATTGTCCCACGACGGGCCCGGCTGAGGGTCGTCGGGCAGAAAATCGTGCAATTCGTTACCCATCGGGTGTGTCACCTTCGGTGAGGTAATGCCTCAGAGCGCCCGACGCTCCCGGGGAGGAGACGCGTCGTGGTTACGGTCAGGCGAGTTCCTTGAGCAACGCATCGAGCGTGGTGCCGAGCTCGGCGGGCGAAGGCGAGACCTTGATGCCGGCCGCCTCCATCGCGGCGATCTTATCCTCGGCGCCGCCCTGGCCGCCCGAGACGATCGCCCCCGCGTGGCCCATCCGGCGACCCGGAGGGGCGGTGCGCCCGGCTATGAAGCCCACCACGGGCTTGCGCCGCCCGCGCTTCGCCTCGTCGGCGAGGAACTGCGCCGCCTCTTCTTCCGCGCTGCCGCCGATCTCGCCGATCATCACGATCGACTTGGTCTCGTCGTCGGCGAGGAACAGCTCCAGCACGTCGATGAAGTTGGTCCCGTTGACCGGGTCGCCGCCGATGCCCACCGCGGTGGTCTGGCCCAGACCGACCTGCGTCGTCTGATGCACCGCCTCGTAGGTGAGCGTGCCCGAGCGGCTGACGATGCCGACGGTGCCCTTCTGGAAGATCTGGCCGGGCATGATGCCGATCTTGCACTCGTTCGGCGTCAGCACGCCGGGGCAGTTCGGGCCGATCAGCCGGCTCTTGCTGCCCGACAGCGCACGCTTGACGCGCACCATGTCGAGCACCGGGATGCCTTCGGTGATGCAGACGATGAGCTCGACTTCGGCGTCGATCGCCTCGAGGATCGAGTCCGCCGCGAACGGCGGCGGCACGTAGATGCAACTCGCGGTCGCACCGGTCGCCTTCTTCGCTTCGGCCACCGTGTCGTACACCGGCAGGCCGATGTGCGTCGTGCCGCCTTTACCGGGGGTCACGCCCGCCACCATCTGCGTCCCGTAATCGAGCGCCTGCTGCGTGTGGAAAGTGCCGGTGTCGCCGGTCATCCCCTGGGTGATGACCTTGGTGTTCTTGTCGACGAGGATGCTCACGCGAGGTCTCCGTCGAGGTTCTTGCACGCCACCAGCAGTTCCTCGACCGCGTCGGTCGAGATCTTGAGGTTGCTGCG
>JBQCFR010000126.1:0-7916 GCA_051958885.1 Tsuneonella sp. | reverse complement strand
GGCCCCGACAAGGGCCGCCCTCAACGTATAATGCCAAGCGCGTCGTGGGTGCTTGCTTCGCGCACCAACACATTCTGCAGATTGTAAAATGCGGTGTGATACTGGTACTTGTCCTTCGAGGCTAGCCGAGCCTCTTTTCGTAACAGAGCGTAAGCGACAAAGTCTGCCATTTGGATGAGGTATGATTGCTCCGACTGTTTAAACACTGGATCGTCTAGTATGCGATCCAGCTTGAGGTTCTGCATTTCGGTCACGCCCTTCGCCACATAAACGGGCACTGGATTGAAGACGCCCATACGGCGCATCATCCGGGTGATTTCCAGCTCCTTGCCTTCATCAAAGAACAGGGTGGCGTGGCTGTCCCAGGCACCCAAGGTTTTATTCACCCGCGTCAGCAAGCGCTCCAGTGCCCAAGCCGGATTCTGATTGTGGCAGACCGTGAATATCTTGATGCCCTCAAGGCCGTTCAGAAGCCTAAGCGCTTCATTGAAAATCTCTGATCTGCGGTACTTGCCAATCACCTTAGGGCCGAGCCTTCCACGTCCCGCACAAAACTCAGTTGCGTGAAATTCCTTGGTAATGAGAATGCCATCAGATTGCTTCAGAGCGCGTCGCCATTCCTTGATAGCGTCGAACACCGCTCCCCAGCGGGTCGCCGGCACTGCAATGGCTGCGTAAATCTGGTATGGCTTCTCGTAAGAGTCATCGATGTAGATGAGGTGCATGACCCTATGGCAATCAGCGGCAAGGAAAAGAGTCAACTCAACAAGTTCAAGGAAGCCGCGCGCGAGCTTGAGTGCGACGACGACGAACAGCGCTTCAAGGAGCGGCTAGGGAAGTTGGTGAAGCCGGTGAATCCGGAGTCGAAGTCAAAGGGTGGCGACTAGGGCGCGAATCTTCGTCTCGAACTGGTCAATCGGGTGCAGCGTCGAAGGGTGGCGGGTGTACTTGTAGGACGCGTTAGCGCCCTTTTCCATGGAGACGAGCCTGCCAGCCTTCCCGGTAACTAGATCGGCCTTCGAGCGGCAGTCGAAGAGTATTTGATTTGGCGCCACGCCAATGAACAGAGCGGCATCGTAGGAGCGATGATATCTAATGTGGTTGAATTGAAAGCACCGGCTCACATCCTCGGTTGCTGTCTTCAGTTCGAACTGCTTGCCAAGAATCTCGATATCCCAAGGGCTCTGATTAAGACGCCGTGCGCCCGCCATCGGCACGGAGAATTGGAGGCCCAAGGCCGCGCACAGGTTTTCGACGAAGGTTTGGCCGACCTTCCCGACAGCGGTGTTGCTGACGACCTTGATACCTTCGTACTTGGCGCCCACCCACTTAGCATGGTTGGAAGCCGCGGCGATCGCCGCGTCCATCAGGGCTTCGTAATCAGGCGTTGACATAGCCGCCGTCCACCAGAGCGCGCTCGATGTGGTACATGCTGATATGACGGCAGTTGTGCGCAGCGAGGTTGCTATACTTGCGCCAGTCCACCTGTCGCAGATAGCGCGTGATTTCCGCCTTCTTCCGCTTGATAATCATCCCATAGCCGCAAACGTAGCGGACCTGGCTGAAGCTTTTCACAAGATCGGGCGGCTCATGGTAGAAGGTGCGCTGGAGGAACCAGTCGGCCAGTCCCATCTTGGCTTGACCGCACAGCCGCTCTTTGCGCTGGTCCACCGTGAATAGTTCCACCCAATCCGAACAGGACGCGCGGTGTGCGCTGGTGTTCTCGCCCTTCGCCCATATCTGCCACAGGGCGTTGACCTTCACCGGGCGACCCATAGCGTCAACGAAGCTGTCTGGCGGCAAGGTACGCGAAGCCTGTAGGGCCATGCCTTCCACGCGGTGCTTTGGACTACCTTTGCCATCGCTCTGAAACGCCATCGGCAAGATCATGCCGATGTAGTCAGAGAACTTGGCGGCATGGTTGACGAAGGCGAGCGCAAGCCATGCCCGATAGCCAAACGGCGGATTCCCAATCACGAGGTTGCGCTGGCTTGAGTCTGGAGTCGGTTTCCACGTGAGGAAGTCGCCCCGCACGAACTCCTTGCGGATTGGCAGCACATCAACGCCAATACGGCGGCCCGCAGGCATTAGATCGTAAAACGCTCCCGAGCCCGCCGAAGGCTCGATATAGTTGAAGCTGCCAGCATCCTCACCCCTGTCGGCGAGAAACCGGATCATCTCAGCATAGCAATCCGCTGCGATATTGGGGGTCGTGAAGAACTGATCCAAGCCTACCTCGCTGAGATCAACCCAGCTCGGCGCGATCGCATTCTTGGTCCACTGACGATTGCGGAAGTCTAAGGCAGCGGTATGACTTGTAAGGAGATTTTCTGCGTACATTGTCCGCCCGTTCCGCCTATGTTCTCGTTATGGCGCACCATAGAATCTGGCGGAATCTCGCGTCAAGACTCGCTGTCAAAGAGCGCTGAAGAAAACCGATTCCGGCTGTCCTACACGCCCGCAATCCGCTTAGGTGCCGCCATGCGCCGCCCCAACCGCTACGAGCTTGAAGCCGTGTTCCTGGCTTTCCTGATCGGAGTGCCGGTGGCGTACTGGATGGTGCGAACCGTTCTGGCGTTCGTCGGGCTTGGCTAGGCACGCTGATTTTCCAAGGCGCGACAATGGCTTACGGGCCGGGTTTGTAAAAGACAGATACGCCCTTCTTTAGCCAAACAGCGTCGCGATGTCAAGCATAAACGAACCCAATAGGTTCACACGCGCGCCGACAGCTCCTCTCTCACGAAGCCGCGATTGCTCCCCCGCGCCGGCTCGCCTAAAGGCGCGGGCGCTTGGGAGGGATGCGAATGCTGCGCCGGCTCTACGACTGGACGATGGACAAGGCTGCGCATCGCCATGCGCAGTGGTGGCTGGCGCTGTTCGCGTTCGTCGAGGCGAGCTTCTTCCCGGTGCCGCCGCATCCGCTGCTCGGGCTGATGTGCCTTGCCGAGCCGAAGAACGCGATCCGCTTCGCGGCGATCGCCACCGCCGCCTCGGTGCTCGGCGGGCTGCTCGGCTACGCGATCGGCTACGCGCTCTACGACACCGTCGGCCAGCAGCTGATCGACGCGCTCGGCATGCACGACAGCTTCCCGGTCGCCGCCTGCTACTTGCGCGAATACGGGGCGGAGATCATCATGGTGAAGGGCGCCACCCCGATCCCGTTCAAGCTGCTGACGATCACCGCCGGCTTCATTGGCATGGCGCTTGGGCCATTCATCCTCGCCAGCATCGTCAGCCGCTCGATCAGCTTCATGCTCGTGGGCGTGCTGTTCCGCCTGTTCGGCGCCCGGATCAAGCGCTTCATCGACAAGTACCTGGGCCTGGTGACGGTCGGCTTCGTGGTCCTGGTGGTCGGCGGGTTCCTGGCCATCACGCTGCTCGGCGGAGGTCACGCCGCCACCGACGCCTGCACCGCCGTCGCCCACGCGCGCGCCGCCTGAGCGCGCCCTTCGAGACGAGCCTTCGCTCCGCTCAGTCTCTCCTCAGGGCGAACGGTTTCCCCGAGGTCCCGTTCGCCCTGAGGAGCGAGGACGAAGTCCGAGTGTCTCGAAGGGCTCGCACCACCCTGGCGGAACGCCCGCTTGTTCCGCGCATTCGCCAAGCGAAGGAGATTTACTCATGAGCCGTATCGCCGTCGTCGTCGGGTCCTTGCGCGCCGATTCGTACAATCGCCAGGTGGCCGAGGCGATGACGCGGCTGCCGGCCGCCGAGGGGCACCAGTTCGACTTCCTCGAAATCAGCGACCTGCCGCTCTACAACCAGGACGACGATAGCGATCCGCCCCAGCAGGCGGTCCGGCTCAAGCAGCAGATCCGCGAACACGACGGGGTGATGTTCGTCACCCCCGAATACAACCGCGGCCTGCCCGGGGTGCTCAAGAACGCGATCGACCACGCGAGCCGTCCTTACGGCGACAGCGCGTGGGCGGGGAAACCGGCGGGGATCACCGGGGTCTCGATCGGGGCGATCGGCACCGCGCTCGCCCAGCGGGACTTGCGCTGCGTGCTCGCCTATCTCGACATGCCGACGCTAGCCCAGCCCGAGGCTTACATCCAGTGGACCGATGGGCTGGTGACGGGCGGTGAGATCGGCGACAAGAGCCGCGATTTCCTGAATGGCTGGATGAAAGCGTTTCTCGAGCTGGTCGACAGCCACGCGGGTTAGACGAGCGCCGCGGCGCGCAGCCGCGCGGCATCGGGCACCCGGATGCGGCCATAGGCGCGCTCGATCAGCCCTGCGCTCTCGAGCTTGCCGAGCGCGCCGCTGACGCTCGCGCGGGTCACGCCGAGGAGATCGGCGAGTTCCTGCTGAGTCACCGTCACCTCGCGCGGCGCGCCGCCGCCGCCCGCGAGGTTGGCCAGCACCGCCGCGGCGCGCGCGGCGATCGAGCCGCGGCGGATCGCCGGCAGCAGGTCGAGCACTTCCTGCAGCTGCGTCGCCATCGCCCCGAGCAGCGCGCGCATCGCCGCGGGATCGGCGGCGAGCGCGCGCTCGAACCCCGCGCCGTCGATATGCCGCAGCGCCGCCGGCCCGCGTGCCACCGCGTCGACGATCCGCGGATTGCCCGACAGCCAGGCGAGCTCACCGTACGAATCGCCCGGGCCGAGCAGCGCCACCGCGCGGAACTCGCCGCTCTCGAGGAACTGGCCCGCGGCCACCGCGCCCTCCTCGATCAGCCAGAACCCGCGCGCCGCGTCGCCCTTCTGCTGGATCAGCTGCCCGTCGGCGAACCGCCGCAGCGGCGCGCCTGAGCGGAGCGCTCCCTGCAGCGCAGGCGGGAGCGCCGAAAACAGCATCGCCGCCCGCAGCGAGCGGCTCGGCAGCAAGTGTAAGGAATTTGACATTCTGCCGCCCCTCCTACCGCTATCGCAGCGCCGGGAAAAGGAGAGGACGATGCCCACTTCGACGATTGCAATCCTGGCGGTCTATCTCGCCTTCGCCGCGCTCGAGCTGCGCCATTCGAAGCTGTTTGCCAAATCCGAGCAGACCCGCGATGACGGCATCGTCGAAGGCGTCAGCATGGCGATGCTGCTGGCGGTGACTCAGCCGGCGATCGTGTTCGCCTCGGCGGCCATCGCTCATTGGGCCGCGCCGCAATGGGCCGGCGCGCTGGCGAACCTCAACGTGCTGGCCGCGATCGCGCTATTCCTGATCTTCGACGACCTGACGCAGTACCTGTGGCACCGCGCCAGCCATTCGGCGCACTGGCTCTACAATCTGCACCGCGCGCATCACAACGCGCGCTACATGAGCGTGCGCCTGACATATCGAAATAATGTCTTCTACTACGCGATGATGCCGGGGCTGTGGCTCGCCGGCGTGCTGGTCTACCTCGGCCTCGGCTGGGTCTATGCCGGCTATATCGTGGTCAAGATGGCGGTGATCATCGGCGCGCACAGCGATATCGCGTGGGACGCGCCGCTTTACCGCATCAAGTGGCTCGCGCCGGTGATGTGGCTGGTAGAACGGACGATCTCGACGCCGGCCACGCACCACGCGCACCACGGCCGCCATGCGGACGATCCCGCGGTTCACTACAAGGGCAACTACGGCAACCTGCTGTTCGTGTGGGACGTGCTCTTCGGCACGGCCAAGTTCACCCGCACTTACCCGCAGAGCTACGGGGTGGAAAACCTCGCGCCGGCGACGCTGGGGCAGCAGCTGCTGTGGCCGGTGTTCCCGGAGAACAAGCGCGGGGCCGGCGAGGCGGTGCCCGCTTCGGCGAGCTAAGCGAAGGCTCAGACCTCGGGAATCGGCCAGGCGGTGGTGAACTTGCGCCGGCGCTTGACGAAGCGCGTCTCGTAGCGGCGCACCGCCGGGTCCGACGCCAAGGCGGAATCGGCGAAGGTGTTGAAGGCGTCCATGTCGCGGACCACGACCAGCACCAGCAGGTCGAACGGGCCCGCCACCTCGAGGATCGCCTGCACCTCGGTGCGCGCCTCGAGCCGGCGCAGCAGCGCCTCGACCGGCTGGAGCGCATGCCGGTCGAGCTGCACATCGACCATCGCCGAGAGGAACGGCCCGATGCGCTCGGTGACCACCGCACGGTCGGCGACGATCGTCCCGTCCTCCCGCATGCGCCGCACCCGGCGCGCCACCGCCGAAGGCGAGAGCGCGACCTCTTGCGCGAGATCTTCGGCGGTGCGCAAGCCGTTCTCCTGCAGCAAGGCGAGCAACTGCCGATCATAGCTGTCCCACGTGCGCATGTGCGGCGAACCGACCCTCGACAGCGCCTGCTTCAGGCGTTTGCAGGGCGAACTTTGCCCGCAACGCGCAGGAGCGCCAAGCTATAACAGCCGCGCATCCTGGGAGAGGGAGTTTCTGCCTGTGTTCATCCGCCTTGCCGCCGCCGCCCTGCCGCTCGCGCTGCTTGCATCGGCCGCGCTCACGGCGGCGCCCGCGAACGTGCCGGTCGCTGCGCCGCTCGCCGCCACGGCCGGGCCCCCCGTGGTGATCGCCGCCGCGCGCAAGGAACTGCTCGCGCTCTATGTTCTCCCCGACACCGGCAAGAAACTCGCGGCCGCGCTGGCCCAGGCGGAGAAGGAGGGTGCGTTCAAGGGCCTGGAAGGTGACGCACTCGCCGCCAAGGTCAACGGGGTGATGCGCACCGTCACCCGGGACGGGCACTTATCGATGCGCTACGATCCGCGCATGGCCGCGGTCCTCGCCGCGCAGCCCGAGTCCACCGACGACGCCGACGCCGAGCTGCCCGACAGCTTCAAGCGCGAGATCGCCGAAGCCAACGCGGGCGTCGCCAGGCTCGAGGTACTCCCCGGCAACATCCGCTACATGGATTACCGCGGCTTCATGTGGGGCACGCCCGAAGCCGGGGCGGCGCTCGCCGGTGCGGCCCAGTTCCTGCGCGGCGGCGAGGCGGTGATCATCGACCTGCGGCGCAACGGCGGCGGCTCGGCCGCGGCGGTGCGCGCGCTCGCGAGCTACTTCCTGCCGCCCGACACCAGGCTGATGCGGTTCGAACAGCGCGTCAAGCCCGACGACATCAGTCAGACGAGCGCGGTGCCGTTCACGCTCGCCGACCGCCCGGTCTACGTGCTCACCTCGAAGAACACGTTCTCGGCCGCCGAGGAGTTCGCCGATCACGTGTCCGCCTTCAAATTCGGTACGCTCGTGGGAGAGAACACCGGGGGCGGCGGGTTCAACAACACGTTCGTCGCGCTGCCCGGCGGGTACGTGATGTCGATCTCCTACGGCCGCGCCGTGCACATGGTCACTGGCAAGGACTGGGAGCAGGTCGGGATCGCGCCGGCGATCGCGGTGCCCGCCGCCGACGCGCTGACCCGCGCGCAGGTCGAGGCGATGACCGCGATTGCCGCGAAGGCCCCGGCGGACGAGCGCGAGCAGGACGCGCGGCTGGCCGCTTTCTACCGCGCCCAGCTCACCCCGGTGGACCCGGGCCTGCCGCTGACGGCCTATGCCGGGACGTACGGGCCGCGCACGATCGCGGTCGATGCCGGCGGTTCGCTGACCACCGCACGCGAGGGCGCCATGCCGGTCAAGCTTGTCGCGGTCGGGACAGACGCGTTCTCGCCCGAGACCGCGCCGCAACAGGTGTTCCGCTTCGTCCGCGAAGGCGGTGCGGTGGTGGCGTTGGAGCACGACCTGCCCGGCGTCCCGCCGCAGCGCACTCCGAAAGGCTAGGGCCACAAAGCGCTCTCCCCTTGCGGGAGAGGCTTGGGAGAGGGGTTATATGATCCCCACTGCCTTGCCGGCGCGCTCGAACATGCCGAGGATGGTCTCTACTTCCCCGGCGGAGTGTTCGGCGCAGAGCGAGCAGCGCAGCAGGGTCATGTTCGCCGGAGTGGCCGGCGGGCGCGCGAGGTTCACGTAGAGGCCCTCCTTCAAAAGCGCCTCCCACATCGCCGCACCGCGCTCGAGGTCGGGCATGATCACCGCCA
>JBQCFR010000125.1:0-5214 GCA_051958885.1 Tsuneonella sp. | reverse complement strand
TGATCTTCGCCTCGCTCGCCTCGATCCCGCTCGGCGCGGTCGGCGCGATCGGGCAGGCCAACATCAAGCGCCTGCTCGCCTATTCCTCGATCAACAACGTCGGCTTCATTCTCATCGGCCTCGCCTGCGCGACGCCCAAGGGAGCGAGCGCGATGCTGGTGTATCTGGCGATCTACGTCGCGATGACCATCGGCAGCTTCGTCGCGGTGCTGATGATGCGCGGCGAGAGCGGCGAACATCTCGAAGGCATCGGCGACCTCGCCGGGCTCTCGCGCACGCGCCCGGTGCTGGCGCTGGGCATGGCGATCATGATGTTCAGCCTTGCGGGCATCCCACCGCTGCTCGGGTTCTGGGGCAAGTTCGTCGTGTTCCAGGCCGCGGTCCGCGCAGACCTGACCGCGCTCGCGGCGCTGGGAATCGCGGGCAGCGTGATCAGCGCGTTCTACTACATCAAGATCGTCAAGGTGATGTACTTCGACGAGCCGGCGGGCGTCGTCGAAGGCCGCAGCGACACCGCGCACTGGTCGCTGCTGGTGATCTGTTCGCTCCTGCTCTCGCCGCTCGGCTATCTGCTGACTCCGTGGCTGGGCCAGCTCGCCGACCGCGCGGCGGCCGCGCTCTTCCTCGCCGCCTGACGATCTGGGCTTGATCCGCTTCGTCACTGAAACCGGTTCGACCAATGCCGACCTCGCCGCGGCGCTGCGCGCGGGCGATCGCGTGGCGGAAGGCGACTGGCTGATCGCCGACCGCCAGCGTGCCGGCAAGGGTCGGCAAGGACGCGAATGGTTCGACGGCAGCGGAAATTTCATGGGATCGACCGTCGTCCGGCCGGGCGCCGGCGATCCTCCGGCCCAGAGTCTCGCGCTGCTCGCCGGCCTTGCGCTGTATGAGACGGTCGTTCCGCTGCTCGCCGCCCCGGGCCCGCTGTCGCTCAAGTGGCCCAACGACCTGCTGGCGGGGCCGGCCAAGCTCGCAGGCATCCTGCTCGAGCGCGAAGGCGATGCGGTCATCGTCGGCATCGGAGTCAATCTCGCCGCTGCGCCCGATCTGCCCGACAGGGCCGCGGTGGCGCTCGCGCAGCTCGGCCCGGCGCCGAGCCGCGACGCCTTCGCTGCCGAACTGGCAGCGGCTTTCGACCGCGAGCTCGAACGCTGGAGGACGTATGGCGTCGAGCCGGTGCTGCGGCGCTGGCAGCAGGTCGCTCATCCGAGCGGCGCACCGCTGGTGGTCCACGAACCCGGCGGGCAGCGCGTCGCCGGCGCGTTTGCCGGCCTTGCATCCGATGGTTCGCTGCTGCTCCGCTTGGAAGACGGGACCATCCGGCCTATCCACGCCGGCGACGTGTCGCTCGGCTGAAGAGAAGGAACGCCCGCATGCTGCTCGCCGCCGATGTCGGCAACACCAACGTGGTCTTCGCGCTCTACGACCTGAACAGCGAGGGGCGCCGCGAGATCAAGGCGCGCTGGCGCATCGCTACCGATCCGCGCCGCACGGGCGACGAGTACGCGGTGTGGCTGCTGCAGCTCCTGCAGATCGAGGGCGTCAGCCGCGACGAGATCGACCAGATCATCGTCGGCTCGGTGGTCCCGCGCACGCTCCATAACCTGACCGTGCTGGCGGAGAAGTACTTCGACATCACGCCGCTGATCGCCGGCGAGGGCGCCGCCGAGTGGGGCTTTGCGGTCGATGTCGACGAACCGCGCTCGCTCGGCGCGGACCGCGCGCTCAATGCGATCGCGGCGCACGCGAAGTACCAAGGCGACCTGATCATCGTCGATTTCGGGACGGCCACTACGTTCGACGCGGTCGATTTCAACGGCGCCTACAAGGGCGGGATCATCGCGCCGGGCATCAACCTGTCGCTCGATGCGCTTGTCGGGAACACCGCCAAGCTGCCGCGCATTGCTATCGAGGCGCCGCGCACCAACAGCGTGATCGGCAGCAACACCGAAGACCAGATGCTGATCGGCGTGTTCTGGGGCTATGTCGCGATGATGGAGGGCTTGATCGGCCGCATGCGAGAAGAGATCGGCCGGCCTGCGCAAGTAGTCGCTACCGGCGGCCTGGCGATCCTGTTCGACCAGCACACCGAGATCTTCGACGCGGTCGATGCCGACCTCACGCTCGACGGGCTTGCCCTGCTGGCGGAGCGCGCCGGACAGTGAAGAGGGATTTCGCTCCAGAGGACGAGCTGCTGTTCCTCGCGCTCGGGGGCTCGGGCGAGATCGGCATGAACGTCAATCTTTACGGCTGCCGCGGGCGCTGGCTGATGGTCGATCTGGGAATGACCTTCAGCGGCAACGAATATCCGGGGGTCGACCTCGTGTTTGCCGACCTCGATTTCATCGAGGAGCGCGCCGACGCGCTTGAGGGGATCGTCCTCACCCATGCGCACGAGGACCATATCGGGGCGGTGCCGTACTTCGCCGCCGACCTCGGCGTGCCGCTCTACGCCACGCCGTTCACCGCCGAGTTGGTGCGCCGCAAGCTTGCCGAAGCGGGGCTGGAGGACGAGGTCGAGCTGATCGTCGTCGAAGGCACCGACAGCTTCGCGCTCGGCCCGTTCGACATCTCCTATGTCCCGCTGGCGCACTCGATTGCCGAAGGGCACGCGCTGCTGATCGATACGCCGTACGGCCGGGTGTTCCACACCGGCGACTGGAAGCTCGACGAAGAACCGATCATCGGCGATCCCACGACCGAGGAAGAGCTGTGCGAGCTCGGCGACGAGGGCATTCTTGCGCTCGTTTGCGATTCGACCAACGTGTTCAACAACAGCGCCAGCGGCTCCGAAGGCGGAGTCTACCGCGGGTTGCTCGACGAGGTCGCCCGCTGGACCGGCCGCCGCGTGCTGGTGACGACGTTCGCCTCCAACGTCGCGCGGCTTCACACGCTGGGCGAAGTGGCCAAGGCCACCGGCCGCCAGCTCTGCGTCGCCGGGCGGTCGCTCGACCGGATCATCGAGGTCAGCCAGGCCAACGGCTACCTGCAGGATTTCCCGGAGACGATCGACTTCGACACCGCGATGAGCTTGCCCCGCGGCGAGGTCCTGATCATCGCCACCGGCGGGCAGGGGGAGCCGCGGGCGGCGCTGGGGCGGGTGGCGGAAGGCAACCACCCGCTGGAACTCAGCGAAGGGGACGTGGTGCTGTTCTCCAGCCGCCAGATCCCGGGCAACGAAATCGCCATCGGCCGGGTGCAGAACCAGCTCGCCGCGCGCGGCATCGTCATGGTCACCGACCGCCAGAGCGCGATTCACGTCTCGGGCCACCCCGGCCGGCCCGAGCTCGAGGCGCTTTACGCCTGGCTGCGCCCGCAGCTGCTGGTGCCGGTGCACGGCGAGATGCGGCACATGATGGAGCAGGCGCGGCTGGGCAGGGCGAGCGGAATCCCCGCCGCGGTGGTGCAGAAGAATGGCGACATCGTCCGCCTCGCCCCGGGCAGGCCGGGCACGCTGGCGCAAGTCCGTGCCGGGCGCCTGGTGCTCGACGGCGACATCATCGTGCCTGCCGATGGCGAGGCAATCGGCATGCGCCGCCGCCTCGCGCGCGAGGGGGCGCTGGTCGTGGCGCTCGATCGCAAGGGCGGGGCGCGTATCGAGAGCTTCGGGTTGCCGCTCGACGAGGGCTACCCGGCGTTCCTCGCCGAAGCCCAGGCCGACATCGCGGCCGAACTCGGCAAGCTCAAGGGCCGCGCCGCGCGCGAGCCGGAGGAGCGCAAGGAAGCCGCTCGCCTCGCCGCCCGCCGCACCGCCACGCGCTGGAGCGGCAAGCGGCCGCAGGTCCGCGTCCTGCTGACCGAGGACTGAGCCCATGGCGTGGACATCGATCGTCGCGATCTATTTCCTGTTCTGGGTCGCCTGCGCCTTCCTCATGCTGCCGTTCGGCGTGCGCACGCATGAGGAGGCGGGCCTCGAAAAGGTCCCCGGGCAGGCCGATAGCGCGCCGGCCAATTTCCAGCCGGGCAGGCTGATGCTGCGCGCGACCGTCATCGCGGCGGCCGTGACCGCGATCTCTGTCGCCAACTACGTCAACGGGTGGGTCACGCTCGAATCGTTCGACTTCTACGACCAGCCGAAGATCGCCCACTTCGGGAAGAACTGAGCGCCTAGCTGCGCAGTCGCTCGATCGACTGGGCGAGCGCGACGTAGAGCTTGCCCATGTCCGAGCTGAGCAGGGTGACCCCCAGCGCGTGCCCGTCGCGCGTCGACAGCATCGTGCGCAACATCGCCTCGAAATCGTGGATGTAGCGGCTCACGTGCTCGCGGAAGTCGGCGTCGGCATCGTAGATTTCGGCGATCTCGCGCGCCTGCGTGTTGTCGAGCAGCCGCACGGCGCGGCGGGTGAAGATGCCCCGATCGCCGCGCAGGTAGCTGGTCCACGCGGTGTCGGTGACTTCGCTCGACAACGCCTTGGCGATGTCGATCGCGTTCGAATTCAGCGCCTCGGTAATCAGCGCTACCCGGCGCGAGAAATCGTGATCGACCTGCTCCTCGGCCCGCTCGCGTGCTCGCGCGACGCGCATTTCCAGGTTGCCGACCAGTTCGTTCACCTTGCCGAGCTGATCGCGCAGCTGGATGACCGCGTCGCGGCTCGCCCCGGTCGCCTGTGAGGCCGAGCGATCGATCTCCACGAGCGCTGCGGTGGTGTGCGTGCGCAGCGCCTCCTCGACGGCTTGCGCCGTCTTGTCGCCGATGGTGCTGGCGAGCGCCTCGATGCGCTCGCCCGATCCGCTTTCGATCAGCGTGAGCGCGTCGCGCGCGGCGGTCTTCAGAATGGCGATGGCATCGCGCAGTTCGCCTTGCGCGCGGCCCGACAGCGCGGCGCTGTCTTCCGACAGTGCGGCGATCTCGCCGCGCAGCGCCGTGAGGCCTGCGCCGTGCTCGCCGATGGTTGCGGCGAAGCGCGCGTGGTACGCATCGACGCCCTCCATCGCCTCACTCGCTTGCTGGCGCGCAGCAACAACATAGCCCGACAGCGCGGAGCCCTTGGCGCTGGCGTCGCCGAGCATCAGCCGCAGCTCTTCACCTTGCCGGCCGACTTCGCTGAGCCGCTCCTCGGCGCCGGCGATGGCCTCGGTCAGATTGCCCTGACTATGCTGCACCGAGGCCTGAATCAGTTCGAGGAGCCTGACGCTGGCATCGGTGAGCTGCGCGACGACCTTGTCGGTGCCGTCGAGCTGGGTCCGGCTGGTGTCGAACAGCGAAACCAGCTT
>JBQCFR010000124.1:0-3611 GCA_051958885.1 Tsuneonella sp. | reverse complement strand
AGGCCCTGCTGTTCGCCGAGGCCGGGGCCGAGCACCTCCACGTCGTCGATCTCGACGGCTCGTTCGCCGGGCGCGCGGAGAACCGCGCGGCGGTCGAGGCGACCGTCGCGGCGTTTCCCGGTTACGTCCAGCTCGGCGGCGGCATCCGCACGCGCGAGGCGGTCGAGGGCTGGTTCGACCTCGGCGTCGCGCGGATCGTGATGGGCACCGCCGCGCTCAAGGACCCGCAGTTCGTGCGCGACATGGCGGGCGCGTTCCCCGGCGGCATCGTGGTCGCGGTCGATGCGAAGGACGGCATGGTCGCGACCGAAGGCTGGGCGGAACTGTCCGACGTCTCGGTTGTCGATCTCGCGCGCCGGTTCGAGGACGCCGGCGTCGCCGCGCTGCTGTTCACCGACATCGGGCGCGACGGCATGCTCAAGGGCTGCAGTATCGACGCGACGGTGGACCTCGCGCGGCGGGTGGATATTCCGGTGATCGCCAGCGGCGGGGTGAAGGGCCTCGACGACATCCGCCTCCTGGCGCTGCACGCGGACGAGGGGATCGAGGGCGTGATCACCGGGCGCGCGCTGTACGACGGCCGCCTGGACCTGGCGACGGCGATCGCGATGGCGGGGCGAGGATGATGGTCTCGGCTTCGCTCGACCGGGTCCTTCGAGACGGTTCAGCCTGCGGCTTCACCTCCTCAGGACGAACGGAATCTGACAACTCCTTGTCTCCCATCCCGTTCGTCCTGAGGAGCGAGGACGCAGTCCGAGCGTCTCGAAGGAGCGGTTCGAGCGCAGCCGAGAACCCGCGATGACCGTCCGTATCCGCGTCATCCCCTGCCTCGACGTGCGCGACGGGCGTGTCGTGAAGGGGGTCAATTTCGTCGATCTGAGGGACGCGGGCGATCCGGTCGAGCAGGCGCAGGCTTACGATGCGGCGGGTGCGGACGAGCTGTGCTTTCTCGACATCTCGGCCAGTCACGAAGGGCGCGGGACGCTGCTCGACGTGGTCCGCCGCACGGCGGCGGTGTGCTTCATGCCGCTCACCGTCGGCGGCGGGGTGCGCTCGGCGGAGGATGCGCGGGCGCTGCTGCTCGCCGGGGCGGACAAGGTGGCGGTCAACTCCGCCGCTGTCGCGCGGCCCGAAGTGGTCGGCGAGATCGCCGCGCGCTTCGGCAGCCAGTGCGTCGTCGCTTCGGTCGATGCTCGGCGCAGCGGCGAGGGATGGGAAATCTTCACCCACGGCGGACGCCGCGCGACGGGGATCGACGCGGTGGAGCATGCGGTTCGGCTGGCCGAGCTGTGCGCGGGCGAGCTGCTCGTCACCTCGATGGACGGCGACGGGACGCAGGCCGGATACGACCTCAAGTTAACTAGAGCTATCGCCGATGCGGTCTCGGTGCCGGTCGTCGCCAGCGGCGGGGTAGGTAATCTGCAGCACCTCGTCGAAGGGGTGACCGAGGGCCACGCGAGCGCTGTGCTTGCCGCCTCCATCTTCCACTTCGGCACGCATACCGTCGCCGAGGCGCACGAGGCGCTGCGCGCCGCCGGTTTACCCGCGCGCGCCTGACGGTCCCATCGCGGGAGGCCGCCTTCGGCACGCTTGCCGAAGCGAAGCGACCGGCGGGTATTGCGCCGTCCATGCGCGTCGTCCCGTTCCTCGCACTGCTGCTCACCGCGAGCCCCGCGCTCGCCGCCGGATCGGCGGTGCCCGAGCCCTCGGCCGCGGGATTGTTCATCCTCGGAGTAGCCGGCGTGGTGATCGGGCGCCAGGGCGCGCGCCGCAAGGACCGCGACTGAACGCTTGACCGCGGCGCGCCGCGCCCGGCATTGAGCGGGCGATGGATACGCTCACCCGCCTTGAGACGACGATCCGCCAGCGCCTCGCCGCGGGCGATGCCGGGGCGAGCTACGTCGCGCGGCTGCACCAGCGCGGCTTGCCGGTGATCGCGCGCAAGCTGGGCGAGGAGGCGGTCGAGACGGTCATCGCCGCGCTGTCCGGCACGCGCGAGGAGCTGACCGGAGAGGCCGCGGACATGCTGTTCCACCTGCTGGTGCTGCTCGCCGAAGCCGATCTTCCGCTGGCCGCGGTGCTTGCCGAACTCGAACGGCGCGAAGGCACCTCGGGCCTCGCCGAAAAGGCTGCAAGGAGCACCTGATGCCGATCGACCCGACGCTGCCTTACGACGACGGCAACGTGTTCGCGCGGGTGCTGCGCGGCGAGCTGCCCTCGAACAAGGTTTACGAGGACGAATGGGCGCTGGCGTTCCACGACATCGCCCCGCAGACGCCGGTGCATATCTTGGTGATCCCGAAGAACCCGTACGTGAGCTGGGACGACTTCTCGGCGACCGCCTCCGACGCGGAAATCGCCGGGTTCAGCCGCGCGGTCGGCCATGTCGCGCGCGCGGCGGGGCTGGTCGCGCCCGGTTACCGGGTGCTCTACAACGTCGGCGTAAACGGCGGGCAGGAGATTCCCCACCTGCATGCGCATATCTTCGGCGGACGGCCGCTCGGGCGGATGGTCGGGTGAGAGCCTCCGCCTAACTTTGGTTCCCTTGCATGCCGAGTCGCGCTGCGGCTAAGGCCCCCCGCATGAGCGCGCAGCCCACTCCTCCCGGCGGCCTGATCGACGGACCGGTCCACCGGTTCGCGGTGCGCGCGTACTACGAAGACACCGACCTGTCCGGAATCGTCTATCACGCCAATTACTTGCGCTGGTTCGAACGCGCGCGCAGCGATCTCCTGCTGCTGCTGGGCATCGACCAGCGCACGGCTGTGGAAAAGGGCGAGGGCGCCTACGCGGTGGCGGACTTGCATATTCGCTACGCGCGGCCGGCGCGGCTCGACGACACGATCGTGCTCGAAACCCGCTGCTCCGAACTGGGGGCCGCGAGCGTGCGGATCGCCCAGCGCGCGCTGCGAGGCAGCGAGCTCATCGCCGAACAGAGCGCGCGGGTCGGCTTCATCGATCCGCAGGGACGCCCGCGCCGCCAGCCCGCCGCGTGGCGCGCCGCGTTCGCCCGCTTTGCCGAAGGACACGAATGACCGATCTCTCGCTTCTCGCCGTCGCCGCGCCCACGCGCGTCAACCCGGTGCAGCTGTTTCTCGACGCCGATATCGTCGTCCAGTTCGTCATGGCGGGGCTGATCCTCGCCTCGATCTGGACGTGGACGATCATCGTCAGCTTCTCGCTGCGCATGGGGTCGGTGCGCCGCCGCTGCCGCGCTTACGAGGAGGAGTTCTGGCAGTCCGACAACGTCGAGGCGCTGATGAAGGAGCACGGCAAGAAGGATATCGCCTCCGCGCGGGTGGCTAATGCGGCGATGCTCGAATGGCGCCGCTCGACCCGCGGGCAGCGCGTGGCCGACCGCGAAGGGCTGCGCCAGCGGCTCGGCGGCGCGATGCAGACGCAGATCGCGACCGAGGCCGACGAGCTGGCCGACCGGCTGAACTTCCTCGCAACGGTCGGCTCGGTGGCGCCGTTCGTCGGCCTGTTCGGCACCGTGTGGGGGATCATGAACTCGTTCTTCCAGATCGGCGCGCAGGCCAATTCCTCGCTCGCGGTGGTCGCGCCCGGCATTTCGGAGGCGCTGTTCGCGACCGCCATCGGGCTGTTCGCGG
>JBQCFR010000123.1:0-3829 GCA_051958885.1 Tsuneonella sp. | reverse complement strand
AGCCACTTCTTCTTCTGCTCTTCGGTGCCGTGACGCACGATGTACGGCAGGATGATGCAGTTGTGCAGCGAGCTCGCGAACCCGTCGACGCCCTTCTCGGCCTGCTGGTCGAGCAGCACGAGATCGTGCCGGAAATCGCCGCCGTGGCCGCCGTATTCCTCGGGCACGGTCATGCCGAGCACGCCCGCCTGGCCGGCTTCTTCCCAGAACTCGCGATCGACCTGGCCGTTCTCGCGCCACGATTCGACGCGCTTGGGCGGCGCGTGCTGTTCGAAGAACTTGCCGACCGCATCGCGGAACACGGCGATTTCCTCGTCCTGCATGAATTCGGGGTCGGGAACGTCGATCACGGGCATGGGGAGGGGTCCTCTCGTTGACTCTTGGCCGGTTTGATTCTTCGGTTGGCGGAAGCGTATCAGGCGGGTAGCGATCCGCAACTCAAATTCACGCTTACGTAAAGGGCAGGCATGCAGTCTCTGGACGGCTTCGGGAGTGGCCCCACTTCGCAGAGCTATATCTCGCAGCGCACCAAGCTGCATTACGCCGACTGGGGCAACCCCGATGCACCGCCGCTGATCCTCCTTCACGGCGGGCGCGACCACTGCCGAAACTGGGACTGGACCGCC
Source organism: Tsuneonella sp. (assembly GCA_051958885.1). GTDB lineage: Bacteria > Pseudomonadota > Alphaproteobacteria > Sphingomonadales > Sphingomonadaceae > Tsuneonella. The sequence goes on along the minus strand of JBQCFR010000123.1, from coordinate 3,203 downwards.
GAGCGCGTGCGCGGCGACTGGCACGTGATATGTCCCGACTTGCGCGGCCACGGCGACAGCGAATGGAACAACAACGGCGTCTACACGACGATGGGCTACGTCTACGACCTCGCGCAGCTCGTCCACCAGCTCGGGCTGGCTCCGGTGACCATCGTGGCGCATTCGCTCGGCGGCAATATCTCGACGCGCTACACCGGGCTCTACCCGGACAACGTGCGCCGGCTGGTGACGATCGAGGGCCTCGGTCCCAGCCCCAAGGTGATCGAAGAGCGCCGCGCCCGGCCGTACGGCGAGGTGTGGACGAAGTGGATCGACAAGAAGCGCGAGGCGAGCGCGCGCTCGGTGCGCAAGTACGCGACGTTCGAGGATTGCCTCGCCCGCATGCGCGAGGCGAACAGCTACCTCTCGGCCGAGCAGGCGCGCCACCTCACGCTGCACGCGGTGATGCGCAACGAGGACGGCACCTTCAGCTGGAAGTTCGACCCCCACCTCCACGCCTGGCCCCCCGACGACGTGCCGACCAAGGGCCAGCACGCCCTATGGGGCGCAATCACCTGCCCCACGCTGATGATCTACGGCGCGGATTCGTGGGCCTCGAACCCCGAGAAGGACGGTCGGCTGCAGTACTTCGGCCCCAACGTGAAGGTCAGCGAGTACGAACGCGCGGGACACTGGGTGCATCACGACCGGTTCGACGATTTCATCGCCGAGGTGAGCGCATTTATCGCGTGACCTCGCGCACAAGTCAGCCAAGCCCCGTGTCAAGCACGGGGCGACGAGATTGGCTGGGTACTTCCATAAGTCTCATCGTCGGCCCGTGCTCGACACGGGCCTAGGCTTTTCTTCCGCGCAACGCTGAGAGATAAAACCAGGATGGAAAAGGGCGGCTGGGTCTACATCATGGCGAACCGCTACCGGGGCGGCATGTACGTGGGCGTCACCGCCGACGTAATCCGCCGCGTCCTCCAGCACCGCGAGGGCACCGGCTCGCAGCATGCGAAGGACTTCCACAAGACCCGCCTCGTCTACGCCGAGCGCCACGAGGAAATCGAACCGGCTATAGCGCGTGAGAAGCTGGTCAAGAAATGGCGCCGCGAATGGAAGTTCGCGCTGATCGAGGCGGAGAACCCGGATTGGCTCGACCTGTGGGACGAATGGTTCGCCGCTCAAGGGTAGCCAAGCCCCGTGTCAAGCACGGGGCGACGATGAGTTTAGAACTAACCTAGCTTGTCGGCCCGTGCTTGACACGGGCCACGGCTTCTCTTGGGCGCAACCTGAGTTGGTCAGACCACCGTTCCGGCTTCCCGCAGCCCGGCAATCTCCTCCGCCCCCATCCCCAGCGACCCGAGAAGATCGTCCGTCTGATCCCCCGGCAGCGGCGCCGGCTGCGGCGTGCCAGTCGCCGTCCCCGAATACCGCGGAGCCGGCGCCGGCTGCACATCGCCGCCGACCTCCACGAAGGTGCCGCGCGCCACGTTGTGCGGGTGCTCCACCGCCTCGCTCATCGTCAGCACCGGGGCGTAGCAGACGTCAGAGTGTTCCATCAGCGCGTCCCATTCGGCGCGGGTCTTGCTCTTGAACAGCGCGGTGAGCTTGGCCTTGAGCGGCCCCCATGCCTTGCGGTCGTGCTGCGCGTCGAAGTCGGTGTCCTCGGCGAGCCCGGCGATGCGGCGCAGCTCGGCGTAGAACTGCGGCTCGATGCTGCCGATCGAGACGAACTTGCCGTCAGCGGTCTCGTAGGTGTCGTAAAAGTGCGCACCGGTATCGAGCAGGTTGACACCCAGCTCCTCGGACCACACGCCGGTGTTCTTCATCCCGTGCATCATGCTCATCAAGACCGCGGTGCCGTCGGTCATCGCGCAGTCGATCACCTGCCCCTGCCCCCCGCGCGCGACGTTGAGCAGCGCGGAGACCATGCCGAACGCGAGCATCATCCCGCCGCCACCGAAGTCGCCGACCATGTTGATCGGAGGAGTCGGCTTGCCGCCCGCGCGCCCGAAATGCGCGAGCGCGCCGGCGAGCGAGATGTAGTTGATGTCGTGCCCGGCCCACGGCGCATAAGGGCCGGTCTGGCCCCATCCGGTCATCCGGCCGTAGACCAGCTTCGGATTGTCCTTCAGCAGCGCTTCGGGTCCCAGCCCCAGCCGCTCCATCACGCCTGGACGGAAGCCTTCGATGATCCCGTCCGCGCTCGCCGCCAGCTTACGCGCCAGCGCGACGCCCTCGGCGCTCTTGAGGTTCACCGCGATCGACTTGCGCCCGCGCGCGAGCACGTCCTTGCTCGTCACCGGCTGCGAGCCGCCGCGCGAGCCGCTGGCGCGGTCGATGCGGATCACCTCGGCGCCGTGGTCGGCGAGCATCATCCCGCAGAACGGCCCCGGGCCGATCCCCGCGAACTCGACGATCCTGATTCCGGAAAGCGGACCGGCCATTACTTGCCCTACCAGTTCGGCTAGCGCGTCTCGGCGAAGGCGGCGGCGCCTTCGCGCGAGTCCTCGCTGACGAAGACCGGCGCGATCAGCTCGCCCTGGCGGTCGTAGCGCTCGTCCATCGACCACCCGCGCGACTGGCGCAGCACCTGCTTGGAGACGCGCACCGCCAGCGGGCCATTCTCGGCGATCTTGCGGGCCAGCTCGAGCGCGCCGTCGAGCGCCGCGCCCTCGGTCACGCGGTTGATCAGCCCGAGCTCGTAAGCGCGCGCGGCGTCGATGAAGTCGCCGGTCAGCGCCAGCTCCATTGCGATGCGCTGGGGGATCTGGTCGGGCAGCAGCATGACGCCACCGGCCGCGGCGACGAGCCCGCGCTTCACTTCGGGGATGCCGAACTTGGCGTTGGCGTTGGCGACGACCAGATCGCAGGCGATCATCAGCTCGAGCCCGCCGGCGAGCGCGTAGCCCTCGACCGCGGCGATCAGCGGCTTGAGCGGCGGCTTCTGCACCACGCCGCCGAACCCGCGGCCTTCGACCGTCGGCCGCTCGCCGCGCAGAAAGCCCTTGAGGTCCATGCCCGAGCAGAACGTGCCGCCCGCGCCGGTGAGAATCCCCACCCGCAGCGAATCGTCGGAATCGAGCCGGTCCATCGCCTCGGCGATCCCGTGCGCGGCGGCCTGGTTCATCGCATTCTTGGCTTCGGGCCGGTTGATGGTGACGATGAGGACTCCGTCCTCCTCGCGCGTCAGGACGTCGTCGGACATTTGCTTGCGT
>JBQCFR010000122.1:0-3150 GCA_051958885.1 Tsuneonella sp. | reverse complement strand
ATCGCGTCCACCTGCTCGACGCTGTCGTCCTCGAACCTGACCCTGCTCCCTTCGAGCGCCTTGATGTTCGGCTTGAACTTGATGTCGCCGCAGCTCGCCCGGGTGAGGAATTCGCCCGATACCGAAGGGTGCGCGTCGAGCGGCTCGTGGTCCGGGGCGGGCAGGCCGTAGTCCTCCATCCGCCCGACGAGCCTCTTGATCACCCGGCGGGCCAGCGCCTTGCCGAGCTTGCGCGGGATCCACGTCGGCATCGCCGACTTGTCCATCGGCTTGCCCCCAGCCATCTTGGGCAGCACCCACACCCCGCGCCGCGCGGCGACCCACAGGGTCTTCGCCAGGTGCCGCTGCGAAAGCTCGCTGGCGACGTCCATCGCCGAATTGCCCATGCCCACGACGACGACGTTTTTCCCCCGCAAATCAACGGGATCGTAGGGATCGCGGTAGCTGTGAACGTGGAAGTGCGGACCGTCGAACGCGCCCGGATAGTCGGGAACCTTCGGGTCCCAGTGGTGACCGTTGCACACGAACAGCACGTCGTAGTCGCGGGTCTCGCCGGTCGAGAGGGTAACGCGCCAGCCGCCTTCGCCGCGCCGCTCGGCGTGGGTGACGGCGGTGTTGAAGGTGATGTGCCGCCGCAAGCCAAAGTGATCGACGTAATCGCGGAAGTATTGCCACAGTTGCGCGTGACTCGGGAAATCGGGCCAGTCCGAAGGCACCGGATAGTCTTCGAATGCCAGCCGCCACTTCGAGGTGTCGATGTGAAGCGACTGGTAGCAGGCGGACTTGCCGTTGGGGTTCTTGTAGTACCAGTTGCCGCCGATATCGTCGGACATTTCGAAGCAGTCGAACGAAATCCCTTCGTCCTGCAAGCGCTTGGCGGTGGTGAAGCCCGAACAGCCGGCCCCGATGATGCACGCCCGCTTGCTCGTCGTCATGTCCGCTCCTCGCTGTCCCGCGGCGATGATGGCGGCAAGATCGGCGTCCATCAAGGTGTCAATGAAGCGCTCGATCGGACGCCGAACACCCGGCGAACAGCGGCGAAGCACTCGCCGGCCAGCGAGGCGCTTGATCGGCGGCGCAATGCCTTGCAGCATGGCGGCGAAGACCACACGGGGAGGCTGCGCAATTGACCGACGATCGACTCTTCGCCCAGGCCGTCGAGGCCGCCGACCTGCCCGGCGCGGTCGCGCTGATCCTCGATGCCGAGGGAACGCGCTACGCCCGCGCCTTCGGGCAGGCCGACATCGCCACCGGCGCCCCGATGCGGCTCGAGACCCCGGCGCAGATCGCCTCGATGACCAAGGCGATCGTCGCGGTGGGCGCGATGCAGCTCGTCGAGCAGGGCCGCCTTGATCTCGACGCGCCGATCGGCGCGCTGCTGCCCGAGCTTGCCAAGGCGCAAGTGCTGACCGGGTTCGCCGACGACGGCGCGCCGCAGCTCCGCCCCGCCGCGCGGGCGATCACCTTGCGCAGCCTGCTGACGCACACCTCGGGGCTCGCCTACAGCTTCATCCGGCCCGAGGCGCTGCGCTGGGCGCAGCACAACGGCATGCCGCCGCCCGGCAGCCGCAAGGGCATCGAGATGCCGCTGCTGTTCGATCCGGGCGAGGCGTGGGAGTATAGCGTTGGCATCGACTGGGCCGGCCTCGCGATCGAGGCGGTGACCGGCCAGCGGCTGGGCGCCTATCTCGCCGAGCACGTCACCGGGCCGCTGCGGATGCACGACACCGCGTTCCACACCTCGCCCCCGGCGGGGTGCGCGAGCGTCCACGTCCGCACGCCCGGAGGCGGCTGGGCGGTGCAGCCGATGTGGCTCAACTCGGGCGACTTCGACATGGGCGGCGGCGGGCTCACCTCGACCGCGCCCGACTATGCGCGGTTCCTGCGCATGGTGCTGCGCGAAGGCGAGCTCGACGGCGCGCGCATCCTCGCGCCCGAGACGCTCGCCGAGATGCGCCGCAACCAGATCGGAGACTTGCGCGCCGGCTACATGGGCAGCGCGATCCCCGAGCTCGCCCCGCCGTTCGACTGGTATCCCGATCAGCAGACCGGCTGGGGCCTCTCGTGGCTGATCAACCCGCAGGAAACCGCCGAGGGGCGTTCGCCCGGCAGCCTCGCCTGGGCGGGCATCTTCAACAGCTATTACTGGGTCGATCCGGCCGCGGACGTCGCCGGCGTGTTCGTCAGCCAGATCTCCCCGTTCGGCGACCCCGCCGCGCTGAGCGCATTCCGGGCGCTCGAGCGGATGGCGTACGGCCGCGCAGGCTGAGGTCAGCCGCGCGCGGCGAGAGCGGCCTGCGACGCGCTTTCGACGCGTGACCTCGGCACCAGCCGGATCGTCGAGCTGCCCTTCGCCAGCACCTTGCCGGCGGCGTCAAGGAGCTGCCCCTCGGCAAAGCACGTCGAGCGGCCCTTCAGCTCGATCCACGCCTTGGCGGTGACGAGGCCCGGGCGCGCAGGCGCGAAGAAGCTGATCTTGAGCTCGAGCGAGACCGGGGTAACATCATCGTCGCCCTGCTCGGCCGACGCGCCGATGACCGCGTGCGCCATCGCCGAATCGATCCAGCCGGTCACGAAGCCGCCCTGCACCACGCCGCCCGAATGACACATGTGCATCCCCGCCGCGAACTCGACGGCGGCGGTGCCGCCGCCGATCTGGACGATGCGCGTGAACCCGAGCGTCTCGAGCAGGCCCGCAGCGCCGCCGGTAGTCTGGCTGAGTTCCACTTTGCTTCCTTGTCGGCGCGACGGCCCGTCGCGGGCGCCCGCGGCCATAGACCATCGGCGCCGGATGGGAAGCACGGTTGACCGCGCGCCGCGCGAAATACCTGCAGCACGCCGACCAAACGAAGGGACACGACTGCCGCCACAGTCGTTGAGGTGCGAAAGGACATACCCGATGGCCAGCTCGATCGCGGCGAACACGTTTGGAAGCGGGCCCGGGCTGCTGCTCATTCATGGGCTCGGCGGGAGCTGGCGGTCATGGAACCCGCTCCTGCCGGCGCTTTCTTCGCATCGGGAAGTCATCGCCATCGATCTGCCCGGGCACGGCGATTTCCCCCGCTCTCCCCGGCAGCGGCACCTTTGCCGGCCTGGCCGACAGCATCGAGCAGTACATCGCCGGCAACGATCTCGGCTCGATCGACCTTG
>JBQCFR010000121.1:0-10777 GCA_051958885.1 Tsuneonella sp. | reverse complement strand
GATCGCCGGGCAGCGGGTCTTGCCGCCGAACATGTAGCGGAACTTGCCGATCTGGTTCCAGATCTGGTCGAGGCTGACGCCGACGAAATCGGCGAACATCAGCTCGGCCACCGGGCGCTTGCCCGACAGCGCGAGGCCCGCCGCAGCGCCGACGATGGCGCTTTCGGAGATCGGCGTGTCGATCACCCGGTCGCCGCCGAACTGGCCGTAGAGCCCGGCCGAGGTCGACCAGATTCCGCCGATCGCCTCGGGCCCGCCGGCGGTGCCCATCCCGCCGACGACGTCCTCGCCCAGCACGACGACATCGGGATTGTTTTCCATCTCCTCGCGGATCGTCGAGAGCACGGCGTCGCGGTACATCATCTTGGTCATCGCCGGTCCCCTCAGTAGTCGACGTAGACGTCGACGAGGACGTCCTCGGCGGTCGGCCGCTCGGCCTTACGCGCCGCGGCGACCGCGGCGTCGATGTCGTCGGCCACCGCCTGGTCGACCGCGTCGAGATCGGAGTCCTCGAGCAGCCCGGCGCCGGTCGCCTGGGCGCGGAAGATTTTCAGGCAGTCGCGGGTCGCGCGCAGCCGCTCGATCTCGCCCTCCCCGCGGTAGCGCTGCGGGTCGCCCACGAAGTGGCCGAAGAAGCGCTCGGTATCGAACTCGACCGCCGCGGGCCCGTTGCCCGCGCGCACGTATTCGAGCACCTCGCGCATGCATTCGAACACCGCGGTGAAGTCGCACCCGTCGGCGCGCCACACCTTCATCCCGAACGCCTCGGCGCGGCTGGCGATGTCGTTCGCGGTGCCGACCGCGTATTCGAACCCGGTGTGTTCCGAATAGTGGTTGTTCTCGAACACGAAGATGCACGGCGCCTTGGTGACGACCGCCATGTTCATCGCCTCGAACGTGGTGCCCTGGTTGCACGCGCCGTCGCCGGAGAACGCGATCGAGACGCGGCCCTTGCCGTCGAGCTTGCTGGCCAGCGCCGCGCCGACCGCGATCGGCGCGCCCGCGCCGACGATGCCGTTGGCCCCCAGCATGCCCTTGTCGACGTCGGCGATGTGCATCGATCCGCCTTTGCCCTTGCACAGGCCTTCGCGGCTGCCCCAGATCTCCTTCATCATCGCGGTCACGTCGCAGCCCTTGGCCAGGCAGTGGCCGTGGCCGCGATGCGTCGAGATGATCTTGTCGTCGGCGTCGAGGTGCTCGCACACGCCCACCGCAACCGCTTCCTGCCCGGCATAGAGGTGGGTGAACCCGGCGATCTCGCCGCTCATGATCTCGTCCTGCAGGCGTTCCTCGAAGGCGCGGATCGTCGCCATCCGGCGATAGGCCCTCAGCAGTTGCTCGCGGCTCAGTTGCATAGTGTTCTCTCTCCGCGGCCCGATCGATGGGCCGATGCGTGGGATAGCGCGGCAGCCAGAACGGCGCAGCAGCCCCTTTGCCGGTCTGTGCGCCGCGTCTCCGCTCGGGCCAAGTTAAAGCGCGATTGGCGCGCGCGTGCCCATCCCTCAAAGTGCTAGGGTGCGCCTGTGATATTAGGCAGTGGCAAGCGCCCGGCGCATTTCGCAGGGCAGAGCCTCGGACAGATACGGGAAAGGACGCGCGCGATGGACTTGGGGCTCAAAGGTTTGAAGGCGATCCTGGTCGGCGCCAACGGCGGCATCGGGCGCAAGGTCGCCCACGTCCTCGCTGCGGAAGGCTGCGACGTCGCGCTGTGCGGCCGCACGCAGGACAAGGTTCACAACGTGCTCGGCGAGATCGCCCCGCACGGCGGCAAGACTCACGGCGAAGCGCTCGACGTGACCGACGCCGCCGCGGTGCCGGCCTTCATCGACCGTTCGGCCGAGGCGCTGGGCGGCTGCGACATCTTCATCCACTTCACCTCGGCTAACAAGGGCGAGGACAGCGACGAGGGCTGGGAAGCGGTGATGGAGGGCGACATCCTGCCGCTCCGCCGCGGGATCGCCGCCGCCAAGCCGCACCTCGCGAAGTCCCAGAACGGCTCGATCGTGTGCATGAGCTCGACCGCCGCGACCGAGGAATTCATGGGCGTGCAGCCGTACAACGCGCTCAAGGCGGCGGTGATGGTCTATTCGTCGAACCTCGCGCAGAACCTCGCGCCGCAGGGTATCCGCGTGAACTGCATCACGCCGGGTCCGGTGATGACCGAGGACGGCCCGTGGGCGCGCATCGAGCAGGGCATGCCCGACTTCTTCAAGGGCACCGTCTCGCAGATCCCGATCGGCCGCATGGCGACCGGCGAGGAGCTCGCCAACGCGATCGCCTTCGTCGCCTCGCCCGCGTGCAAGGCGATGACCGGCGCGAATATCGTCATCGACGGGGGTTACACCAAGCGCGTCCAGTTCTGACGCGCTATTGGCGCTGCATCGCGCCGCCGTCGACGAAGAAGCCCTGGCCCGACATGAAGCGGGCGTCGTCGCTCGCGAGGAACGCGATGACGTCGGCGATGTCCTCCGCCGTGCCGAGCCGGCCGAGCGCGGCCTTGTTCTGCCAATAGGCCTTGAACTCGGGCATCGCCGCGAAGGCGGGCGCGGTCATCGGCGTGTCGATTGCGCCCGGCTGCAGGCAATTGACGGTCACACCGAACGGGCCGAGCTCGCAGGCGACCGAGCGCGTGATGCCGAGCACCGCGTGCTTCGAGGCGCCATAGGCGGTGAGCCCGGCATCGCCGAACCGCGCGAGCGTCGATCCGATGGTCACGATCCGCCCGTAGCGCGACTGCTTGAGCGCCGGTACGGCGTCACGGATCAGGCGGAACACCGCGGTCACATTGACGGCCATGACGCGCTCGAAGAAGTCGTCGGAGTGTCCCTCCAGTGCTTCGAACCCGGTGATGCCGGCGCAGGGGACAAGGATGTCGAGTCCGCCGTGCCGCGCCACGGCTTCGGCGACCAGCTTGGCGTTGATGCCCGGCTCGGTGACATCGGCGACGCGGTCGACATCGCCGGCAAGATCGACGGTGTAGACCCGCGCGCCGTCGGCGGCGAGGCGGCGTGCGGTCGCCTGGCCGATCCCCGATCCCGCACCGGTGACGAGCGCGCTGCGCCCTTCGAGCCGGCCGCTCATGCCGGCTTCTCGGCGACCCAGCGGATCGCGTTCTCGACCAGCCGCCGGTAATGCGGATTAGCATAGGTCGCCTCGCTATCGCCCGGCTGGAGATAGACGAGGCGGCTGCGGTCCACTTGCCTGGTCCAACCGATCAGGTCGCTGCCGGGCGGGTGATCCCAGCCCTCGCGCGCGTACATCTGCCCGCGCACCGCAAGCTCGGCGGAGAAGAAATGCTCCCTGTCGAACGCGGTATCGGCGCGCAGAAGCGGCGTCACATCCTCGGCGAACACGTTGCTCAGGTAAGGCTCGTCGCACATCGCAAAGCGCCTGGGTAAGCCGGCGGTAACCGGGTGCTCGGCAAGGACTTCGGCCTCGTAGGCCACGCCGTGGGCGTAGCCGCTGTCAGGCCTCGCCTGCCCGCGGACCTCTCCCGGATGGTAGAGGAACCGGCCCCCCAGCCACTCGCCATACTGCGGCCAGGCCGGCCAGCCCGCGATTGCGTGGTGTAGCGCGACGACGCCCTTGCCTTGCGCGAACAGGCCGGCGAGCCCTTCGGCCAAGCCCTCGGGCGGATCGACGTAGGCCGGCGGGTGCTCGGCCGCGGCGAAATCGAGGCCGGGCATGTCGTAGAGCACCAGCACGTCGAACCCCGCCATGCCGTCCGGATTCATCAACTTCGCCGCAGCCGGTTGGTCGACCATCGTCGCGGTAATGCCCTCCATCCCTTCGAACACCGCGGCGAAGGCGGTGCGGTCGAACGGATGGCCGCGCACGGCGACCAGGCAGTTGATTGTCGCGTGGTAGTCGATCGTGGGCATCGGGTGTCCTCTCGGCGCCCATCGTGGCGGCTTGGCGCGGGGCGGCAACGGCGAATTTGGACAGGCGGCGCCTGCGTTAACCCCAAACTGACTCTCGCGGGCTTAGGCGGGGCGCAAGGAGGCCAGCGCCCATGAAGTTCATCCCTCTGCCCTCGCGCGGCGGCAACTACCTCGTCGTCGCCAGCAACGTCGCCTGGCTGCGCACCGCGGAGAACGGCCAGACCTCGGTCGGCATCGTCGGCGGTCAGCCGCTGCTGGTCGCCGGCTCGATCGAGGAGATCGCCGCGATGATCCTCGCCGGAGTCGCGGGCGAGGAGGAGTAGCGCCTCACCCCTCGTGCACGGTCTTGGGCACCATGCACGCCATCACGCCCTCACGCCCGTCTTCGCTGCCGTAGCCCGACCACTTGACCCCGCCGAACGGCGCGTCGGCCGCCGATACGCTGCCGGTGTTGATCGCCAGCATGCCCGCCTCGACCTCCGCCGCGAGCCGGCGGCGGCGCGCGGGGTCATTGGTCCAGGCGTAGGCGGCGAGGCCGTAGGGCAGGCGGTTCGCCTCGGCGATCATCGCCTCTTCCCCGCGCATGGGGTTGAGCAGCGCGACGGGGCCGAACGGCTCCTCGTTCATGATCTCGGCCTCCGTGGGCACTTCGCTGAGCACGGTCGGCTGATGGAAAAAGCCGCGGTTGCCGATCCTCTCGCCGCCGGTGAGCAGCCTGGCGCCGTGCGCCGTGGCATCGCCGATCAGCGTCTCCATCCGCTCGAGCCCGCGCGCGCTCGCCATCGGGCCCATCTGGGTGTCCGCCGCGAACCCGCTGCCGACCTTTACCGCCTCGGCGCGCTCGACGAACCCGTCGCGGAAGCGCTCGAACACGTCCTCCTCGATCAGGAAGCGCGTGGGGCTGACGCAGACCTGCCCGGCGTTGCGGTACTTGTTGGCCGCGAGGTTATCGAGCGCGGCGTCGATGTCGGCGTCCTTGAACACCAGCACCGGGCCGTGCCCGCCGAGCTCCATCGTGGCGATCTTGAGGTCGTCGGCGGCGAGGCGCGCAAGATGCTTGCCGACCGCGGTCGAGCCGGTGAAGGTCAGCTTGCGGATGATTGGCGAGCCCAGCAGGTGCCGGCTGACTTCGTCGGGCACGCCGAACACGCACTGCACCGCGCCGCCCGGAACGCCGGCATCGAGCATCGCCTGGACCAGCGCGATGCCCGCCGAGGGGGTCTCTTCGGACGGCTTGACGATCGCCGAGCAGCCGGCGGCAAGCGCGCCGCCGATCTTGCGCATGACGTTGAGCGACGGGAAGTTCCACGCCGCGAAGCCCGCGACCGGGCCGACCGGGTGGTATTGCACCTCGACCCGCTGCCCGACCGGACGGACCAGCGTGCGGCCGTAGATGCGCTTGATCTCCTCGGCATAGAATTCGAGCAGCGCGGCCGAGTAGATCGTCTCGCCGATCGCTTCCTTGATCGGCTTGCCCTGCTCGCGGGTGAGCGCCTCGCCAATGGCCGGCGCGCGCTCGCGGATGAGGCCCGCCGCCTTGCGCAGGATCGCGCTGCGCTGGTCGGCGGAGGTCGCGCGCCACTCGCGAAAACCCGCCGCCGCATTGGCGAGCGCGTGGTCGAGGTCGGCGGGCGTCGCGTGCGGGACGCGGGCGATCTCCTCTCCGGTAGCCGGGTCGAGCACCGCCGAGCTGTCCCGCCCGCCGCCTGCGACTTGCTCGCCGCCGATGAGAAGGTGAAGCGCGGGGTGGGAAGCCATCGGGGATCTCCGTGAAACTGGATGCTTGGCCGGTCCCCTGACGGCGGGCCGCGCGGGCGTCAACCGGACGAGATGTCTGGCGCGGTTCAGGTTGTGCAGGCTAGAGGCGGCGCCATGACCAGCCGCTTTGCTCTCGCACTCGCTTCCGCCGCTCTGCTCGGCGCCGCTCCCTCCGCGGCGCAGACCGCCGTTTCGCCGCCGCCGCTGACCATCGAGCAGCAGGCGGCGCTGCGCTGCTCGGCGGCATTCGCGGTCGGCGCGGCGATGCAGCAGCGCGGTCAGGGGTGCGAGTGGCCGCCGCTCGCCACCCGCGGCCGCGAGTTCTTCGTGCGGGTCTCCGCGCAGCTGATGGACGATACCGGGCGCACCCGCGAACAGGTCGCCGCCGACCTCGCCGCGCAGGCGCGCCAGCTCGGCGATCCCGCGGCGCTCAAGGCGACTATGCCGGCCTGCCTGCTGATGCTCGACGCTGCCGGTATCAAGTGAGTGTTCAGCGCCGAACGGACGGCGTTCAGCCCCTATCAAGCGCTTCATTGACATGATCTTGCCGCCGATTCGCTTCACAGGAAGGCAAGACGCATGTCCAAAGTGCTGATCGCCATCGCCGCCGCGGCCGCCGCGTTCCCGCTCCCCGCGCTCGCGCAGGACGCGCCTGACGACCACCAGGTCGAAGCCGCCGCCGGGCACCTCAAGCACACCCTGTCCGATCCGCGCACTCAGGAACGGCTCGCCGATTCCGCGGCGGCAATGGGCGATGCGCTGCTCGACGTGCCCGTGGCGCCGCTGATGCGCGCCGCCGCGCAGATGGCGGGCGAAGACCCGGACGCGGTGCCGCCCGACACCACGCTGCGCCAGGTGTCGCCCGAGGCCGCCCGGCTGCCGTCCGAAATCCACGACAAGCTCCCCCGTATGATGGGCGCGATGGCCGGCATGGCCGGCGGGCTGGAAGCGATGGCGCCTGCGCTGCGCGAGATGGTGGCGCGGATGAAGGATGCCGTCGCTCAGGCCGGTCTGCCGCCGGGCTGATTATCCCGCTATAAATTATACCGGACTCCGGCGCGCGCGGTGGACGCTGGCGCGCCGCTGGGGCATGAGGGGCGCCCGATGTGGCGCCTCTACCAGTTTCCGCTCTGCCCGTTCAGCCGCAAGGTCCGCCTGCTCCTGAGCGAGAAGGGCGTCGGCTACGAGCTGTGGCGGGAAAATCCCTGGGATCCGAGCGAGAACTTCTGGCAGCTCAACCCCGCGATGCGCACCCCCGTGGCCGAAGACCCGGCGCGCAAGATCGTCCTCGCCGACAGCCGCGCGATCTGCGAATACTTCGAAGAGACGGTCGAAAAGGCGCCGATGATCAACGGCACCGCCGCCAACCGCGCCGAAATCCGCCGGCTGGTCGCGCTGTTCGACGAGAACTTCTACGGCGATGTCACCGCGCCGCTGCTCCACGAGCGGATGAAGAAGCGCATCGTGCTGCGCCAGCCGCCCGATTCCAAGGTCCTGCGCGAGGCGATGAAGCTGGCGCATGGCCACCTGGAATACCTCGACTGGCTGATCGACACCCGGCCCTGGCTCGCGGGCAGCACGATGAGCCTGGCGGACTTGGCTGCCGCCGCGCAAATTTCCGTCGCTGATTATCTAGGCGGGATCGACTGGACCGGGCACGAGCAGACCCGCGGCTGGTACGCGGTGTTCAAGAGTCGCCCGAGCTTTCGCCCGCTGCTGAGCGAACGGATGGAGGTGATACAGCCGCCCGCGCACTACGCGCAGGTCGATGGCTGACACGAAGTGGCCGGCCGCGCGCTAGCGAGGCCGGCCGTATTTTTCGCTCCGGGCCCGATCAGGCGAAGGCGTTCTTCTTGACCGTGATCACCTGCGGGTAGGTGAATTCCTTCAGCCCTTCGATCCCGTATTCGGCGCCGAAGCCCGACTGCTTGTGCCCTCCGAACGGCGCGAACGGCGACAGGTGGAGATACTCGTTGACCCACACGGTGCCGGTTTCGAGCTGCTCGGCGATCTCCACGCCCTTGTCCGGATCGGCGGTCCACACCGCGCCGGCGAGGCCGTAGTCGGAGTTGTTGGCGCGCTGGATCACTTCCTCGGTGGTCGAGAACTTCATCAGGGGCATGACCGGGCCGAACTGTTCCTCGGCGACGATCCGCGCGTCCTCGGGCGGGTTGTCGAGGATCGTGATCGGCACGTAGTAGCCCGAGCCCGAAGGATCGACTTCGCCGCCGACCAGGAACTTGTAGCCGTTGTCCTTGGCGTCCTGGATCAGCTCGCACACGCGGTCGAACTGCTTCTTGTTCTGGATCGGCCCGACGCCGGTGCCCTGCTGCGCGCCGTCGCCGACCACGACGGTCTTGGCGTATTCGGCGATCGCCTGGCTGAGCTCGTCGTAGATATCCTCGTGGATGTAGATCCGCTTGGCCGCGACGCAGATCTGCCCCGCATTCGAGAAGCTCGACCAGAACAGCTGCTCGGCCACCTTCGACACATCGGCGTCAGGCAGCACGATCGAGGCGTCGTTCCCGCCGAGCTCGAGCGTGATGCGCTTCAGGTCCTTCGAGGCGCCTTCCATGATCTTCTTCCCCGTCGCGGTGGAGCCGGTGAAGGTGATCTTGTCGATGTCCGGGTGCTCGGTGATCAGCGGGCCGAGGCTGTCCTCGCCGGTGATGATGTTGACCGTGCCGGCGGGCACGACATCCTTGATCAGCTCGGCGATCTTGAGCGTGGTGAGCGGCGTGAACGGCGAGGGCTTGAGCACGATCGTGCAGCCCGACAGCAGCGCCGGGACGATCTTCTGCATCGCCATCATCACCGGGAAGTTCCACGGCACGATACCTCCGACCACGCCGACGGGCACGCGGCGGGTGCGGCTGAGGCGCTCGCCATCGTCCTGGTTGATCACTTCGTCGAGATTGAGCGTCGACTGCGCACTGGCGAGCGCGGCGGCGCCGTAGATTTCCATCTGCGCCTGCGCGTGCGGCTTGCCCTGTTCGGTGGTCAGCAGGCGAAACAGCTCCTCGCCGTTATCCTGGATCGCCTTGGCGATGCCCTGGATCACCTGGCGGCGCTCGTCGACCGGCGTGGACTTCCAGGTCTTGAACGCCCGGCGGGCCGCGGCGACCGCGCGGTCGAGCTCTTCCTTGCCGCACGACGGCACGAGCGCGATCACCTGCTCGTTGGCCGGGTTGAGCACTTCCATCGTCTTGTCGGTGGTGACGAGTTCACCGTCGATCAGGTTGGGATAGATCTCGGGCATCGGTCTCTCCGGTTGAGGGGGGAATCGGTTTCGCGCGGCAACCTAACACGCGCCGGCGCGCGGCCAAACGATGATTATTGAGGGGCTGAAGGTAGCTCCCCCTCGTGGGAGAGGGTTGGGGAGCGGGGGGGCGGCGCGAGCTTCCGCTCCGCGCAAAGTCCCCTCTCCCTTCGCCGCTTCGCGGCTCCTCCCTCTCCCGCAAGGGGAGGGCTTCGAAGTTACTTCCCTTCCAGCGCCTTGTCCTCGTTCGCGCGCTTGATGAGGTACTGGCGGATCGCCTCGGCGTCGGCGGGGCGCAGCGCGGTGGCAAAGCTGACCATGCCGTTGTGCTGCAGCGCGCCGTCGATCACGATCGACTTGATCGTGTCCGGATAGCCGATTGCGCCCGAATGCCTGAGGTCGGGCACGAGCCCGCCGGCGATCGCCGCATCGCCGTGGCACACCGAGCAATAGCGGGCGAACAGGTCGCCGCCGTGCGCCACCTGCTCCGCCGTGCCGGTGAACGGCGGCGGATCGAGCACCTGCTTGGCCATCGGCTGCACCGCCGGCAACTTGGCGCTGCCGCCGAGCTTGAATACCAGCAGCCGGCTGATGTTGCGCACCGATCCCGACTTGTTGGCGACGACGCCCGCCGCCAGGTCGTAAGCGCCGCCCCAGCCCGCGAGCACGGCGACGTATTGCTCGCCGCCGAGCGAGTAGGTCATCGGCGCGGCGATCACGCCGGTCTGCGCCGGGAACGACCACAGCTTACCGCCGGTCCTGGCGTTGTAGGCGATGAACTGGCCCGTCGCGGTGCCCTGGAACACGAGGTTGCCGGCGGTCGCCAGCGTGCCGCCGTTCCACGGGCCGGGATACGGAACGCTCCACGCCTTGGCCTGCTTGACCGGATCCCACGCCAGCAGCTCGCCGGTGGTCGCGGCCTTCGCCGCGGCGCGCGCGGACTTGTCGGCGGTCATCGCGGTCTTGCCGCCGTCGAGCCCGGTCTGGAAGCCGATGCCGCTCTCCTTCCAGCCCTGCTTGGCGAGATAGGCCGCGGCGATCTGGTTGCTCGGCAGATAGACCAGCCCGGTGATCGCGCTCCGGCTCATCGGATGCCACGAATGCGCGCCGAGCGCGCTCGGCAGGGCGAGGAACGGCTTGCCGGTCTGCTCGTAGCGGGCATCCGGGTTGATCGTCGGCTTGCCGGTCTTGGGGTCGATGCCGGTGGTCCAGTTCTGCGACACGAACGGCTTGGCCGAGATGAACTGCCCGGTCTTCGCGTCGATGATGTAGAAGTACCCGTTCTTGGGCGCGTGCAGCGCGACGTGACGCTGCTTCCCGTCGATCGTGATGTCGGCGAGCATGATCGGGGCGTCGCTGTCGAAGTCCCAGCGGTCCTCGGGCGTTTCCTGGTAGTGCCAGCGGTACGCGCCGGTGTCCGCATCGACCGCGACGATCGAGGCGGTGTAGAGCGCGTCGCCCTGGCCGCGGTCGTTGGCACCGGGGTTCCACGGTTCGGCATTGCCGGTGCCGAACAGCACGAGGTTGGTCTGCGGATCGTAGACGATCGAATCCCACACCGTCCCGCCGCCACCGAGCTTCCACCACTCGCCGCCCCACGTCTTCGCGGCGGCCTCCATCGCCTTGGCGTTGGCGCCTTCGCCGTCGAAGCCCTTGCCCGGATCGCCGGGCACGGTGTTGAAGCGCCAGACTTCCTTGCCGGTGCGCCAGTCGTAAGCCGAGAGATAGCCACGCGCCTTGTATTCCGCGCCGCCGCTGCCGATCAGGATCAGCCCCTTGGCCGCGCGCGGCGCGCCGGTGATCGTGTAGTTCTCCTGGTCGGGCACCGCGAGCTTGGACCAGGCGACCTTGCCATCGCTCTGGTTGAGCGCGACGAGCC
>JBQCFR010000120.1:0-11370 GCA_051958885.1 Tsuneonella sp. | reverse complement strand
TCGTCGAGTTCGCGGCGGACCAGCGCCGCCATTTCATCGGCGAACTGCCGCTCTTCGGCCGACCATTCGAGATTCATCAGCGGCTCCTTGCCGAAACTTATCAGGTTTGATAACAATCTCGCGGTCGCTGTTCAATCGCGGATGTGTGCCATGAACGAAATGTCCCGCGTAGCCCGTACGATGCCGCCGATCGACTTCTCCCGGCCGAAGGGCGAGGAGGCGTACCTCGCGCCCGACTCGATCCAGTGGAAGGTGTTCAAGAACCCGATCGCGCTCGGCGTCGGCGGGGTGGCGGCGGTGCTGCTCGAATTCGCGGACGCCCGCATCCGGTCGGGTGTGTGGGATCATTCAATCTACAAGGTCGATCCGATCGGCCGCTCACAGCGCACTGGGATGGCCGCGATGGTCGGCGTCTACGGTCCGAAAAGCGTGGCGCGGCAGGTGATCGGCGGGGTCAACCGCATGCACACCAAGGTGGTCGGCAAGACCCCGGCAGGTGAGGACTACCGCGCGCTCGATCCCGAGCTGCTCAACTGGGTCTCCGCGACCGCCCAATACGGCTTCGTCGCCGCCTACGACCGCTTCGTGCGCCGGCTGTCGGCAGCCGAGAAGGACCGCTTCTGGACCGAAGGCTCGGCGGTGGCCGAACTCTACGGCGTGACCGAGATACCCCGCTCCGAGGCCGATTTCATGAACATGATGGCGCGCCTGCGTCCCCGCTTCGAGCCGCACCCGATCAACCGCGAGTTTCTCGGCATCATCCGGTCGGGCCGCGCCGCCCCGTCGGTGCCGCGATTCCTCCATCGCGCCTTGGCGCGCGCCGCGGTGTCGATCCTGCCGCCAGTCGTGCGCAGCAGGCTCGAACTCGGGCGCGAGTTCGAGCTGAGCGCCAGCGACCGGGTGCTCGTCAGCCTGATGGGCCGCCTCGCCGAGCGGGTGAAGGATCGCACATCCCCTGCATGGCAGGCCGCCGAGCGGCTGGGGTTGCCCGGCGACATGGCTTGGCGGCGCTGAACGCCGCTCAGCTGCCGCCGGGTCGCGACAGCGCGGCGATCCGGTCGGCCGCGCGGCAGGCGATCGCCTGGATCGTCAGCGAGGGGTTGCAGCCGCCGACGGTGGGGAACACGGATCCGTCGCAGATCCACAGGTTGGGAATGTCCCACGTGCGGCAATCGGCGTCGACCACGCTGGTGCCCGCGTCGAAGCCCATCTTCGCGGTGCCGTTGAGATGGCAGGTGTCGTCCATTTGCTTCCACCGCTCGACCGCGCCCACCGCTTCGAGCGAGGCGTCCATGAATGTTAGCGCGTGCTCGATCATCGCGCGTTCGTTCGCGCCGTAGGAGAACGTCACGCGCGGGATCGGCAGCCCCAGCGCGTCGGTTTCCTCGGCCAGCGTCACGCGATTGTGCTCGTAAGGCAGCACCTCGCCGACCATCTTGAGCCCGACCGAATGGTTCGCGCGTGCCATCTCGTCAACCAGAGCCTGCCCCCACAGGCCGCGATCGAGCGCGAGCGTCTTGGCCCAGGTGATCGGCAGCGGCCCCTGGCTCATGTAGCACCAGCCGCCGTGGTAATCCTTGCCCTCGTCGGCGTAATTCCAGTGCTCGGAGATCGCGAGGCTCGGCGGCCCTTTGTACGAGCGCACCTCGTCCTCGACCATGCCCCACGCGGCCTGGTTGGTCTGCACCATCAGGTTCTTGCCGACGAGCCCGGAGGAATTGGCGAGTCCGTCGGGAAACTCGCCGCTGGCCGAATTGAGCAGTAGCCGCGGCGTCTCGATCGCGTAGCCCGCCACGACGACGTTGCGCGCCTTCTGGAACCGCCACTCGCCGGCGCGGTGGTAATGCACGCCGGTCGCCCGCCCGTTGCGCGTCTCGATCCGCCCGACCATCGCGAGATCGCGAATCTCCGCCCCCGCGGCGAGCGCGCGCGGCAGCCAGGTGGTCAGCACCGACTGCTTGGCGTTGGTCGAGCAGCCGGTGACGCAGAAACCGCGATAGACGCACGGGTGCGCCTTGGCGCGCGGAGCTGAGAGCGTCGCCAGCGGGGTCTCGGTCCACCCAATGCCGAGCGCCTCGGCTCCGCGGGCGAGGTACTCGGCGGCGGCGTTGAGCGGATGCGCGCGGTAGGGATAGCGCGGTCGCCTGGGCCCCCACGGGTACGTCACCGGACCGGCGATGCACAGCGCCTGCTCGACTTCGGTGTAGTAGCGCCACATCTCGCGCCAATCGAGCGGCCAGTCCGCGCCGTAGCCGAGCAGTGATCGCGCCTTGAACCACTCGGGACGGAACCGCAGCGAGACCATCGCAAAGTGCACGGTGGAGCCGCCGACCGCCTTGCCCGAGTTGTTGCCGCCGAGAAACAGCGGGTTGTCGCCATCGACGATCCGCTCGTCGGTCCAGTAGAGCTTGCACTGCTCTGTCTCGTCCGAGGCGAAGTCGTCGAGCGGGCGCCAGTAGAGCCCGGCGTCCATCGCGATGACCGAGAAGCCCGCCTCGGCGAGCTTGCACGCCAGCGTCCCGCCGCCTGCGCCGGTGCCGACGATGACGAAATCGACCTCCTCCTCGCCGTAGTCGCGCATCGGCACCCAGCCGCCGGGCGTGAACACGTCGGGTGCGCGGCCGCCGATCGCGCGCGGAGTCTCGCCCCCATCCTCAGCCATGGTGGCGCGGCAGGCCTTCGAGAGACTCGCCTTGTTCGATCGCCTCCCACGGGTCGCGCCGGTTGCGGTCCATGCGAACATAGCCGCGCGGGCTCGCCGGCCCACCGAACCCCATCGCGCTCCACACGCTCGGCTGCGCCCAGTGCGCGCAGACGATATCGGGGACCAGCCGATAGACCCAGAACAGCCGCGGCGGCAGATCGGCCCACGCGGCGGCGCGCACCGCGCCGCGCTCGATCACGCGCAGGAGCGCATCGGCTGCCGCATCCGACAGCGCCGCGAAGCTCATTGCGTACTGCTCGCGCGCCTCGGCCTCGATCGCGTCGAGCCCGCGCAGCCAGCACTCGCGCGTGCGCGGCAGGTGCGCGTGGCGGAAGCCGTCGCAGCCATCCGCGGCGACCTTGCAGGCCACCATCGCCAGTGTGGTCGTCGCCGAGCGCCCGGGGGGATCGGGACAAATGCGCTCCACCAACCGGCGCAGCGTGGCGAGTTGCGTCGGCGTGAACGCATCCGCCGGCACGGTCAGCGCGAGCCGTTCGTCGATCGCGCGGCGGGTCGCCGTGTTCCAACTCGCGCTGTCGCGCTTGGCGAGCACGTCGTAGCCGGCGAACCGGTCAGCCACGGCTGCGGCTCCGCATCAGCAGCAGCGCTCCGAGGCCAGCGAGCGCGAGTCCGGCGAACGCCGGCGGCGCGGGCAGCGGCGGGCCGGCAAGAAGGTTCTGCCGCCAGTTGCGCCAGCCGCCCATGTTGCGCGACACGCCGAAGGCATGGAAGGCCGACCCCGCGAGCCCGAGCGCCGCGGTGATGGCCAGCGCCGCGGTCGTGATCCAGGCAAACCGCCCGGTCAGCGCGGCGCGCGCGAGCATCGCTGCCGACAGCGGCGCGAGCGTCACCGGCAGCCACATGGCGGGATTGTGGTACGCCCCGCGAAAGTGCAGCAGCCCGGCCTCCGCCGCGGTCCCCGCGATGCCGAGCGCGGCTGTCCCGGCCAGCGCCCGCCCGGAGCCGAGCGCCACCGGCCCGAGGTGCGTCGCTCCGCGCGCGAGGGCCTGTCCTCCCGCTCCCAGCGCTCCGGCCAGCAGCAGCGCCGCCGGCGCGCCGAGCGGCGCCTGGTAGAACAGCGTGCCCCAGCGCAGCCCGCCGACCTGGCGGGTGACGTTGTAGAGGTGAAAGCCCAGCCCCGCTCCGCCGGTTGCCGCGGCGGCCGCGTGGCCCACCATGCCGGCGCCCCCGAGCACCCCACCCGCACCGATTACACCGTTCGCCGCGAGCGAGAGGCTCGACACCGCCAGCGGCGCCCACATCCCGGGGTTCTCGAACGAGCCGCGGTAATGCTCCATGCTCGAGTCCGCGAGCACCGCACCGGCCACGATCGCCGCACCTGCGGCAATCAGCCGGCCGGCGCGCGCAACCGTGGCAGGCACGGCTCAGTCCTCCGCGAAGACCGAGCTCAGCATCTGCTTCACGCTGCCCTTGATCATGCTGCCCTCGTCGGGATCGCCCTTCATCGCGGTGGTCATGAACGCCTTGGCCTGCGAGAAGCTGATGTGCGGCGGCAGCGGCGGCACCTCGGGGTCGGTCTTGACTTCCAGCACGCAGGGCACGCCGGCGGAGAGCGCTTCGTCCCACGCCGCGCCGAGCTGCTCGGGATCGTCGACGTAGATGCCCTTGAGCCCGATCAGCTCGGCGAACTTGTGCAGCCGCACGTCGGGGATGCGCTGTGTCATCTCGGCCTTGGGATTGCCTTCCATCACCCGCTGCTCCCAGGTGACCTGGTTAAGGTCCTCGTTGTGGAGCACGCAGACGACGAAGCACTGGTTGGGCCACTGACGGTGGTACTTCGCCGCGGTGATCAGCTCGGCCATGCCGTTCATCTGCATCGCGCCGTCGCCCACCATCGCGATCACCGGGCGATCGGGGTAGGCGAACTTGGCGGCGATCGCGTACGGCACGCCCGCGCCCATTGACGCGAGCCCGCCCGACAGCGAGCCCATCATCCCGCGCCTGATCTGCACGTCGCGCGCGTACCAGTTGGCGCAGCTGCCGCTGTCGCTGGTGAGGATCGCGCGGTCGGGCACCCGCGGGCTCAGCTCGGTGAACACGCGCTGCGGATTGACCGGGTTGGCGGCAACCATCGCCCGATCCCGCATCGTCTCCTCCCACTCGTCGTTCCACCCGGCGATGGTCTCGCGCCACGCGCCGTCGGTTTTCTGATGCACGAGCGGCAGCAGCGCCTCGAGCGTGAGCGCCACGTCGCCCTCGAGGTTCACCTCGTGCGGAAAACGGATCGACAGCATGCCGGGATCGAGGTCCACCTGCACCCCGCGCGCCTGGCCTTGCTTGGGCAGAAACTCCGAATAAGGAAAGCCCGAGCCGAGCATCAGAAACGTGTCGCATTCCATCATCAGGTCGTAGCTCGGCTTGGTGCCGAGCAGGCCGATCGAGCCGGTCACCCACGGAAGGGCATCGGGCAGCACGTCCTTGCCGAGCAGCGCCTTGGCGCAGCCCGCGCCGAGCTTGTCGGCCATCGCGACGACGAGATCCGTCGCGCCCTTGCACCCCGCGCCGACGAGCATCGCTACCTTCTTGCCGGCATTCAGGACCTCGGCCGCACGGCGTAGGTCGGCCTCGGCCGCGACCACCCGCGGCCGGCACCAGCCGACGCCGGAGAATACCGCGCCGTGCTTGCGCGGCGGCTCCTCCATGTCCTCTTCCTGGAGGTCGTTGGGGAACACCAGGGCGGTCACCCGCCTGCGTCCCACGGCGATGCGGACCGCGCGGTCGATCAGGTGGCGCACTTGCGCCGGGACCATCGCATAGCCGGTGAACGCGCCAGCGACATCCTTGAACATCGAGGTGAGATCGAGCTCCTGCTGGTAGTGCGCGCCGATCGCGGTGCGCGCCTGCTGACCGACGATCGCCAGCACCGGCATGTGATCGAGCCGCGCGTCATAGAGCCCGGTCAGCAGGTGCGACGCGCCGGGGCCCGAGGTCGCGAGGCACACGCCGAGCTCGCCGGTGAACTTGGCGTGCGCGCTGGCCATGAACGCGGCCATCTCCTCGTGTCGCACCTGGACGAATTCGAACTTGTCGCGCACCCGGTCGAGCGCGCCGACGAGACCGTTGATGCCGTCGCCGGGGAAGCCGAATATCCGCCGCACGCCCCATTCGTGCAGGCGCTCCCAGACGAAATCGGAGACGGTCTGCGCCATGGGTGGCTCCTGTCGGCAATGTGAAGTGGGGGGAGGTAATAGGATAACGTCGCCGCTCGCCCTGCGTTCCGGGCGTGTGCAATGCGCCCGCTTCGCAGGACGGTCAGCTCGGCGGTGTCCCCGACGCCCCCGCGTGTTCGAGCCTGGGCAGTTCGTCCGACCGCACGAACATGTCCTCGCGCACGCAGTCGAGGCTGGGGATGCCGTACTGGCCGAGTTCGTTGAGCATCTCGGTCTTGAGCAGTTCGATCGCACGCGCGACCCCCTCGGCGCCGTACGCGCACAGGCCATAGAGCGTCGCCCGCCCCGTCATCACCGCATCCGCGCCCAGCGCGTAAGCCTTGATGATGTCGGTCCCACGGCGGACCCCGCCGGACATGTAAAGCGCGATCCGGTCCCCAACGATCTTGCGCGCGGGCAGCAGGATATCGAGGGGGGCCACTGCCCAGTCCGCCTGCCGGCCGCCATGGCTGCCGAGCATGATCCCGTCCACGCCGGCGTCGATCGCCTTCTCGATATCGCCGAGGTTGAGCACGCCCTTGACGAAGAACGGCTTCTTCCACCGCTGGCGAATTCGCGCGACGTCGTCCCAGTTCAGCGTGCGCCACATCTGCTCGCGGATCCAGAACGCGCTGTCGAAGAAGCTGCGGCGGTTCTTCGGCACGAAATCGATGACGTTGGCAAACTCCGGCATGCCGCGGCTGAGCGTTGTCGCCAGCCAGCGCGGGTGCGCCGCTGCGTTGAAGATCGTCGGCCATGACGGGCGGCTTTGCGTCTCACGCGTGCGGGCGTCCCATTCGCGCTGGCCGAAAATCTGCGAGTTGGTGGTGAGTACGAGTGCTTCGCACCCGGCGGCATCGGCGCGGTCGACCAGTTCCTGCCAGATCGATTCCTCGCCAAAGACGTAGAGTTGCCACCAGTGCCGCCCGCCGACTTTGGCGACGTCCTCCATCCGCTCATTCGACATCGTGCTCTGGATGAACGGGACATCGGCGGCGAGCGCCCCTTGTGCCAGCGCAGTGTCGGCGCCGCGCATGAACACGCCGTTGAGCCCGGTTGGCGCGACGATCAGCGGCAGGCTCGCTTGGCGCCCGAGGATATCGACCGCCACATCGCGCGCGTCCTCGTCGACCAGGGTGTGCGGCATCACCCGCCACTCGGCGAAACTTTCGCGCTCGCGCCCGAGCGTCTGCTCCTCGCCCGCGCCGCCTTCGAGGTATTCGAGCACGAAGCGCGGCATCAGCTTGTGCGTGCGGGCGCGCAGGTCCTCGCCAGATTGCACGCGATCGATGTTGCCGCCGGTGTAATACCGCCGGCGCGGCGAGCCGTTGAGTTGGGCGACGAACGAACGGTTGGGCTGGGACACGGGCGGGGAACTTATGGGGTTGTCGGCTCACCCTGACAGCGATTGGCTACGCGCGTTGTTCCGGGGATCGCGTCGTCTTAAGCCACCTGTGCCCTACGATCGGGCTGCTCCGCCTCGATCAGCTTGCCGGCATCGCTCGCGGGAAGCGGCCGGCTGTAAAGGAAGCCCTGAATATAGCGGCACCCCTCGCGCCGCAGGATGTCGAGCTGGTCCTGCTCCTCGACACCCTCGGCGAGCGTTTCCATCCCAAGCGCGTCGGCGAGCGTGGTGATCGCGCGAATCACCGCGTGCGCGTTGTCGGCGGTGGCGAGATCCTGCACGAAGCTGCGATCGATCTTGACCTTGTCAAATGGGAACGAGCGCAAGTAGCTCAGCGACGAATAGCCGGTGCCGAAATCGTCGAGCGCAATGCGCACGCCCAGGCTCCGCAGGCCGTGGAGCATCGACAGGGTCTTCTCGACGTTGACGATGAAGATGCTCTCGGTGATCTCGAGCTCGAGGCGCGCCGCGGCGAGGCCGCTGGTGGCGAGCGCCTGGAGGATCATCTGTGTCAGCGCGGGGGAGGCGAACTGCTTGGGTGAGACATTGACCGCGATCGAGATATCCTCGGGCCACTGCGCCGCCTGGCGGCACGCCTCGCGCATGACCCATTCGCCGAGCGGGATGATCAGCCCGGTCTCCTCGGCGAGCGGGATGAACTCGGCCGGCCCGACGAGCCCGCGCTGCGGATGGCGCCAGCGGACCAGCGCCTCGAACCCCTTCAGGCGCTCTTCAGCCAGGCTGTAGAGCGGCTGGAAGTGTAGCTCGAGCCCGCCCTCGCGGAGCGCCAGCCGGAGGTCGAGCTCCATCTGTCGCCGCTGGCGCGCTTCTTCATCGAGCTTCTGCTCGAAGAAATGGTAGGTGCACTTGCCATCGCTCTTGGCGCGGTAGAGGGCGAGGTCCGCGTTCTTCATCAGCACCGTGGTCTCGACGCCGTCGCACGGGGCGACCGCGATGCCCAGGCTGGCCGTGCAACCCGCCTGCTGGCCCTCGATCGCGCCGGCGGAAGCGAGACAATCCTGGACCCGCTCGGCGAGCGCGGCGAGATTGGTATCGGGTCCGATTCCATGAAGCAGGATTGCGAACTCGTCGCCGCCCAGCCGCGCGACGGCGGCTTCGGGAAGGTGTTCGCGCAGCGTTTCGCCGACTTGGCGCAGCAGCGCATCGCCCGCAGGGTGACCGAGCGTGTCGTTGACGACCTTGAAGTCGTCGAGGTCGACGTAGATCACCATCAGCTGCTCGTCGGCGCGCAGCCGCAGGAGCGCCTGGTCGAGCTGCTCGACGAACAGTTTGCGGTTGGGCAGTCCGGTCAGCCCATCGTGCAGGCCGACGTGGATGATCCGCCGTTCGCGCTCCGCGATGGCCGCCATCATCGTCGTGAAGCTGGCCGCAAGCCGCCCGATCTCGTCGTCGCTTTCGACGCTGACGTCGAACTCGCGGCCTTCCCCGATCAGGCGCGTCGCTTCGTCGAGCTTCTGCAGCGGCTCGGTCACGGTGCGGGCAACCCGCCAGCTGAGCAGCACCACCAGCGCCACCGCCGCCAGCGCAAGCCCCGCGAGAAAGCGCTGCAGACCGGTGAACTGCGCGAGCGAACGCTTGAGCGAGTGGTCGAGGATCAGGCTCGGAGAAAGACCTTGCTCGAGCACCGGCAGCGCGGATGCCTGGTAGAGGCTGGGGCCGTCCTCGCTCTGCTCGACCACTTGCCCGTTCTTGCCGGCGAGCCACGGGGGAAGCTGCCGCGCGAGCGCGACGCGGGCATGCACGTCGATCGCCGCGAGACGGGTCAGGCGGTCGAGCTCGCCGCGGTCGAGGGGCTGGGCGAGGACGAGCCATCCGATGAGGTCCGGGGCCTCGACCGGCGCGGCCGCGGCAAGCGCGATCTTGTCGCCCAGGCGGATCATCCCGTGATCCTTGCCGCCGTCGAGCGGCTTCCACAGCGCCGCCGGCGCGCGAATGCGCGCGTCGCCCGACGCGAGCAGCGTGCCGTCGATCCCGACAACGAACGCGGCGTCGGCCTGCGAGCGGCTCTTGAGGCTTTCGAGCGCGCTGTCGATTGTTGCCGCGTCGTGCGTCGCGACCGCCTGGCGGAAGCCGAAATCGCGCGACAGCACGTCGGCGGAGCGGCGCATCTGGGTCGCGCGCAGGTCGAGCAGTTCGTCGAACACCCGCGCGCTCGCCGAGAGGTCGCGTGCGGCGCTCTCCTCGCCGAACCGGCCGAGCGCGCCGCCGGCGATCAGCACGATGGCGGTGAGCACGACCGCGAACAGACCGGCGTAGAGCACCGCGATGCGCAGCCGGAGCGAGCCGAAGCGCAGCCCATCGATGCTCCGCAGCACCCGGGTCATCGAACGCTGACCGCCACTTTGCGGTCGTTGGTTCCGGCGGCTAGCTGCACGTCGAGCGCCATCTCAGTGCTCGGCGTGCGCAGCGCCGGATGCCAGATCACGATGCGGGCGGCGCCGGACGGCATGCCGTTCACCGTGGCGATCCCGTTGCCGTCGGTCTTGGCGGCAAACGGCGTGTCGACCACGCGGATATAGCCGCGCATCCAGTCGTGGATGTTGCACCCCAGCGCGACCGTGCCGGCGATCGGGAAGGCCTGCGTGCGGCTCTGGTCCCGCCCGTAGAGGTCGATCTGGAACCGCGCCGCCTTCGAAAAGCTGTAGATGGAGTGGCGCACCTGATCGAGGTTGGGAAACGCCACGGTGGCGCCTTTCGGTACGATCAGCACGCCGGGTACGAATTGCTGGTTCTTCTGCGCCATCGCCAGCCGCCACGGAAAGCTGGCCGCGTCCGCCCGCGCGGCCGTGCGGACTTCGACCACCGCGTCGCGCACCGGGGCGCCGTTCTGGTCGAACACCTGCACGCGAAGCGACGCGGGGGCCGCGGCATGCGCAGACAGCGCGCCGAGACCGAGCACGGTGAGCAGCAGCAGGGCGAGCGCGCGCAGCTTAATGCGCTCCGCCGTACCGGCCAATCGTTAAGATAGCCCGCCGCCGCGATTAAAGCGGAATTTACCAAACCGCGTTAGCGCACGCGGCATGAGGCGCCTCGCCACCCTCGCCGCATGCGTTGCCGGCTGCCTGTTCGCGCAAGCCGCGCAGGCCGAAGAGCTCGAGTGGTTCGAAGACGGCAAACTCTTGCTGACCACCGGCGTCACCACCGTCGAAGGGACCAGCGGCGGGGGGATCGCCACCTGGGCGACGATCGCCGGGCGCGAGACCGATCACGGAATCGGCTTGTCGGGCAGCGTGACCGTGGTCCGGCTGCCCGATTACGGCCTGGAAAGCCATGCCGTGGCCGTGGGCGTCGCGAACAGGATCGAGCTGTCCTACGCGCGGCAGAACCTCGACACGCGAAACGTCGGCGCGGCGCTGGGCCTCGGCTCCGGCTACATGCTCAACCAGGACGTCTTCGGCGCCAAGGTGCGGCTGCTGGGCGACGTGGTCTACGGCGACCCGCTGCTGCCGCAGGTCAGCGCCGGCGCCGAATACAAGCGAAACCTCGACGCACCGGTAGCACACGCGGTGGGCGCAGGCGGAAGCAGAAGCGTCGATTTCACGCTCAGCGCCACCAAGCTGCTGCTCAGCCGCAGCCTGCTGGGGAACGCGACCGCGCGGCTCACCTCGGCGAACCAGAACGGGCTGCTCGGCTTCGGCAGCGCCGCTGGCCGCGGCCGCTCGCTACAGTTCGAGGGCTCGCTCGCCTACCAGCTCTCGCGCCGGGCGGTGATCGGCACCGAATACCGCACCAAGCCCGATAACCTTCGCCTGGGCGAAAATGACTGGCTCGACCTGTTCGCCGCCTACGCCGTGACGCGCCATGTCACGGTCACCGCCGCCTATGTCGATCTCGGCTCGATCGCGACCTTCGACAACCAGCGCGGCGCCTATCTCTCCGCGCAGCTCGCCTTCTGAGGATCTCCCGCATGGCCGCCGCAGCCCTAGCTTTCGCTCTCCTCCTGGCGCAGCAGGTGCCCGCCGAGGGCGTCGACTGGGACAAGGAGTTTGGCGTCGAGGAGCGCGTGCGCGATCCCGCCACCGGCGAGATCCCGGTTGATCCGTACCGGCAGGACAACGCCAATGCCGGAG
>JBQCFR010000119.1:0-2280 GCA_051958885.1 Tsuneonella sp. | reverse complement strand
CGCGACCTGATCATCTTCGGCGGCGCGGTGTTCGACAACCGCTCCACCTTCATGCCCTCGGGCGTCATCCGCGCCTATGACGTGCACACCGGCAAGCCCGTGTGGGCGTTCGATCCGGGTAATCCCGCCGATACCTCGCCGCGCGGCGTGACCGGCACCTTCGTGCCGTCATCGCCCAACAGCTGGACGATGGCCTCGGCCGACGAGGGGCTCGGGCTCGTCTACGTGCCGATGGGCATGGCGGCGGTCGACCAGTGGGGCGGCCGGCGCACTCCGGCCACCGAGCGCTTCGCCACCGCGATCGTCGCGCTCGACATCGCCACCGGGCAGGTGCGCTGGGTGTACCAGACCGTCCATCACGACCTGTGGGACATGGACGTGCCCGCGCAGCCGGCGCTGGTCGATCTCGACATTCCCGGGCGCGGCCGCGTGCCCGCGCTGGTGCAGTCGACCAAGACGGGCAACATCTTCGTGCTCGACCGCCGCACCGGGCAGCCGGTGCTCCCGGTCGAGGAGAAGCGGGTTCCGGGCGGGGCCGCTCCCGGCGATCGCCTGTCCCCGACGCAGCCGTTCTCGTCCGCCAGCTTCATGCCGACCAAGACTGCGACCGAGGCGAACATGTGGGGCGCGACGATGTTCGATCAGCTCGCCTGCCGCATCAAGTTCGCCGGCCTGCGCTACGACGGCCCGTTCACGCCGCCCTCGCTGCAGGGCTCGCTGGTGTTCCCGGGCAACTTCGGGGTGATGGACTGGGGCGGCATGGCGATCGACCCGCAGCGCGGGATCGCGTTCGCCCACCCGAACTACATCGCCTTCGTCGACCGGCTGATCCCCAGCGCGCCGGTGCGCCCGCGCTTCGCGCCGCCGCCGGATAACCCCGCGCCCGCCGGCAATCAGGACCACAGCATGTCGCCGTCCAACATAGCCGGCTACAATCCCAACAGCGGCTCGCCGTTCGCGGTGGCGCTCAACCCGCTTCTCTCGCCGCTGGGCTTGCCGTGCCAGGCGCCCCCGTGGGGCTACGTCGCGGGGATGAACCTCGCGAACAGCAAAGTCGCGTGGAAGCACCGCAACGGCACGATCCAGGACGAGAGCCCGATTCCCGTGCCGATCAAGATGGGCGTGCCCTCGCTCGGCGGGCCGGTGGTCACCGCCGGCGGCGTCGCCTTCCTCGGCTCGGCGCTCGACTACTACTTGCGCGCCTACGACACCGCGACCGGCGCGGAGCTGTGGAAGGCGCGGCTGCCGGCGGGCGGACAGGCGAGCCCGATGAGCTATCTCTCGAAAGCGAGCGGCCGCCAGTTCATCGTGATCGCCGCGGGCGGGCACGGCACGCTCGGCACGAAGCAGGGCGACAGCATCGTCGCCTACGCCTTGCCGCGCACGTCCTGAAACGCCCGAATGAAAAAGGGGCGCCCGGTGTCCCGGACGCCCCCTTTTCGCTTCGCGGCGTGAGCAGATCAGGCGCTGTAGTACATGTCGTATTCGACCGCGCTCGGGGTGGTTTCCCAGCGGCTGACTTCTTCCCACTTGAGCTCGGCGTAGGCGTCGATCTGTTCCTTGGAGAACACGTCGCCGCGCAGCAGGAACTCGTGGTCCGCCTCGAGGCTTTCGAGCGCCTCGCGCAAGCTGCCGCAGACGGTCGGCACCTCGGCCAGCTCGGCGGGCGGCAGATCGTAGAGGTTCTTGTCCATCGCCTCGCCGGGATGGATCTTGTTCTGCACCCCGTCGAGCCCGGCCATCAGCAGCGCGGCATATGCGAGGTAGGGGTTGGCCATCGCGTCGGGGAAACGGAACTCCACCCGCTTGGCCTTCTCGCCCGCGCCGTAGGGAATGCGGCAGCTCGCCGAGCGGTTGCGCGCCGAATAGGCCAGCAGCACCGGCGCCTCGAAGCCCGGCACCAGCCGCTTGTAGCTGTTGGTCGTCGGGTTGGTGAAGGCGTTCAGGGCCTTGGCGTGCTTGATGACCCCGCCGATGTAATAGAGGCAGGTGTCGCTGAGGCCGGCATAGCCGTTGCCGGCGAACAGCGGCTTGCCGCTCTGCCAGATCGACATGTGGGTGTGCATGCCGGACCCGTTATCTTCCTTGATCGGCTTGGGCATGAAGGTCGCGGTCTTGCCATAAGCATGCGCGACCTGGTGCACGACGTACTTGTAGATCTGCATGTGGTCGGCGGTCTTGACCAGGGTGTCGAAGATCAGCCCGAGCTCGTGCTGCGCGGCCGCCACCTCGTGGTGATGCTTGTCGCAGTTGAGGCCCATCTCGATCATCGTCGAGACC
>JBQCFR010000118.1:0-4486 GCA_051958885.1 Tsuneonella sp. | reverse complement strand
GCCACCGGCAGGTAGTCGTAGCCGAGTTCTTCCGCCACCGCTTGATAGGTAACCTTGCCCGCGTGGACGTTTAGCCCTTCGGCGAGGTGCGGATTGGCGCGTAGCGCCTCGCGCCAGCCCTTGTCGGCCATCCGCAGCGCGTGCGGCAGGGTCACGTTGTTGAGCGCATAGGTGCTGGTGCGGGCCACCGCGCCGGGCATGTTGGCGACACAGTAATGGACGACCTCGTCGACCACGTACGTCGGATCGGCGTGCGTGGTCGGATGGCTCGTCTCGAAGCAGCCGCCCTGGTCGATCGCGACGTCGACCAGCACCGCGCCGGGCTTCATGCACTTGAGCATGTCGCGGGTGACGAGCTTGGGCGCAGCCGCGCCGGGGATCAGCACCGCGCCGATCACGAGTTCAGCCTCGCAGATCATTTGCTCGATATTCGCGCGGTTGGAGAAGCGCGTCTTGGCGCGGCTTTCGAAGTGGATGCCGAGCTTCTCGAGCACTTCGGGGTCGCGGTCGAGGATCGTCACGTCTGCGCCGAGACCGACCGCCATCTGCGCGGCGTTGAAGCCCACCAAGCCGCCGCCGATCACCATCACCCGGCCCGGCAGTACGCCCGGCACGCCGCCGAGCAGCACGCCGCGCCCGCCGTGCGCCTTTTCCAGTGCGGTTGCGCCCGCCTGAATGCTCATGCGCCCCGCCACCTGGCTCATCGGTTTCAGGAGCGGCAGCGTGTGGTCGGGTCCGGTGACGGTCTCGTACGCGAT
Organism: Tsuneonella sp.; assembly: GCA_051958885.1. Lineage (GTDB taxonomy): Bacteria > Pseudomonadota > Alphaproteobacteria > Sphingomonadales > Sphingomonadaceae > Tsuneonella. Next base: position 3,728 of record JBQCFR010000118.1, on the reverse strand, counting down.
CGCGGTGACGCCCGACTTGACGAGGTCGGCGGTCTGCTCAGGGTCGGGCGCGAGATGGAGGTAGGTGTAGAGCACTTGGCCCTCGCGCAGCTTGGCGCGCTCGCTCGCCTGCGGTTCCCTGACCTTCACCACCATCTCGCACTCGGCGAAGATCGGATCGGGGTCCTCGACGATCTTCGCGCCGGCCTGCCGGTACTGACCATCGTCCGCGCCGATCCCGAGCCCCGCGCCGCTCTGGATCCACACCTCGTTGCCGTGCGCCGCGAGTTCCCGCACGCTCTCCGGCGTGAGGCCGACGCGGTATTCGTGGTTCTTGATTTCTGTAGGGCAGCCGATGCGCATGCGGGAGACCTCCGGATCGTCTGGGCGCCCGTTACATTTGAAACCGCCTGCGCGCAATCGCGCCCCGGCGATAATGTCGCGGAGCGAGATATGACAGCGCAGGACAGATTCTGCTGGAAACCGTCACGCGAGCGTCACACAACCGCAGTACGGCGCCGGGGGAAGCGTCATGCAACGCCTTCGTGAGGGAACCCGACAATGACCATTCGTATGCAAGTTTCCGTGCTGGCGCTCGCGGCCGCCGCCGGCTGGGCCGCGCCTGCCCAGGCGCAGGACGCTGCCGCCGTGCAGGCCGAACTCGCCCAGATGCGCGCGCAGATGCAGGCGATGAGCCAGCGCATCGACAGCCTCGAAAGCGAACTCGCGGCAGCCAATGCCAAGGCGGAAGCAGCGACCACCGCCGCCAGCCAGGCCGCCAGCAGCGCCGCCGCGGCCAGCGAATCGGCGACCAAGGCGCAGGCGAGCGGCGACAAGGCCGGGGTGCTGGCAACCGCCGCCAAGTGGGCGGCCGACACCAAGATCTCCGGCCGGATGTACTTCAACGCGAGCGCCGTCCGCGCGGCTGACGCGGCGGGCAACCGTGTGGAACGCGACAGCGGGTTCGAGATCAAGCGGATGTACGTCGGCATCGACCACCGCTTCGACGATACGTTCTCGGGCAACGTGACGATGGACGTGGCGCGGGTGGACAACGCGGGCAAGAACGTCGGGCTCGGGTTCTACGTCAAGAAGGCCTACCTCGAGGCCAAGCTGTCGGACGCGGTGAAGGTCCGACTCGGCTCGGCCGATACCCCGTGGGTGCCCTATGCGGAAGGCATCTACGGCTACCGCCACATCGAGCGTGAGACGCTCGATCTCTACGGGTTCGGCACCTCGGCCGACTGGGGCGTGCACGTCGGCGGCGACGTTGCGGGCGGGCTCGTCAGCTACCAGGTCTCGGCGGTGGACGGCGGCGGCTACCGCGATCCCAAGCTGACCCGCACGGTCGATCTCGAAGGGCGCATCTCGCTCAAGTACCACGGCTTCAACGCCGGGGTCGGCGGCTACACCGGCAAGCTCGGCCTGGATGTCGAGGGCGCGCCCGCCTATCGCCGCGCAAGCCGGATCGATGCGCTGCTCGCCTACAAGGACAAGCTCGGCGGCATGCCGGTGACGATCGGCGGCGAGTACTTCAGCGCGAAGAACTGGCGGGTGCTCGAGGCCTCGCCGGAGGACCGCGCCGAAGGGTACTCGCTGTTCGCGTCGCTCAGCCCGGTCGAGCGCTGGAGCGCGTTCGGCCGCTACGACTGGGTCAAGCCCAATAAGGACACCGCGCCCGCGCGCAATGCGGACCTGTTCACCGTCGGCCTGCAATGGAGCCCGGCGAACATCGTCGACCTCGCGCTCGTGTGGAAGCGCGACGAGTCCGAGGGCGGCCTCAGGACCGGCAACCTCGGCGCGGGGCAGGCGCAGCGCGACGAGTTCGGGCTCTACGGCCAGTTCCGCTTCTGAGCGGTCTCAACCGTCACGCAGGTGTCACACAGCGGCGATAACGGCGCTTGCGACACAACAGTACCGGACACGTCAGATGAAGACTTTCACGACCCTTGCCCTCGCCTCGCTCTCCGTCCTCGCGCTCGCCGGTTGCGGCGGCGAGGGCGGCGCGGGCGCCACGCGCGAGTCGATCCGCGCGGTCGGCTCCTCCACCGTCTATCCGTTCGCCAAGGCGGTGGCGCAGGCGTTCGCGCAGCAGAACCCGCAGTTCAAGTCGCCTCTGATCGAGACCACCGGCACCGGCGGTGGGATGAAGCTGTTCTGCGCCGGCCTCGGCGCGCAGACACCGGATATCGAGAACGCCAGCCGCCGGATGAAGGCGAGCGAGTTCAAGGATTGCCAGGCCAACGGCGTCAAGGACGTGGTCGAAGTCCAGGTCGGCATCGACGGGATCGCCTTCGCCAACGCCAAGAGCGGCCCGGCGATGGCGCTGACCCCGCTGGACATCTACAAGGCGATCGCCGCCAATCCGTTCGGCAAGCCGCAGACCGCCAAGACGTGGCGCGACGTCAACCCCGCGCTGCCGGCCACGCCGATCCAGGTCTATGGTCCGGCGACGATCTCGGGCACCCGCGACGCGCTCAAGGAGCTGATCCTCGAAAAGGCCTGCGACACGGATCCGGCGGTCAAGGCGATGAAGGACAGCGACAAGGACAAGCACGGCAAGATCTGCGGCGACCTGCGCACCGACGGCGCCTATGCCGACACCTCGGACAACTACAACCTGGTCGTCCAGAAGATCGAGGCCAACCCGCAGGCGGTGGGTATCTTCGGCTATTCCTACCTCGAATCGAACGCCGACAAGCTCAAGGCCCTGACGATCGACGGCGTCGAGCCGACCTTCGACAACCTCTCGAGCTTCAAGTATCCCGGCGCGCGGCCGCTCTACATCTACTACACGAAAGCGCACGTCGGGGTGATCCCCGGCCTCGCCGAGTTCATCCAGCAATGGGTGACGGACTGGGGCAAGGACGGACCGCTCGCCAAGGCCGGCTTCATCGCCGCGCCCGCGGACGTGCAGGCCAGGAACGCCGCGGTGGTGCAGAACGGCACCGTGATGACCGGCGAGGGTCTCGAATAGACGCTCTCAAAATTGCGAAGAAACAGCGCCCCGCCGGCCCGCCGGCGGGGTTTTGCTTGTGCCCGGGGGAGCAAGTGCGCAGGGCCCGGACACCCAGCCGCTGAAGAGATACACACCCGATGCAGTTCACGATGGCCGATCTCGATCCGGCGACCCGCTACAAGCTGATGGTCAACACGGTTCATCCGCGGCCGATCGCCTGGATCACCTCGGTGGACGGTGACGGCCGCGTCAACGCCGCGCCGTACTCATTCTTCAACGCGATGGGCGGCACCCCGCCGCTGCTGGCGATCGGCATCGGCGCCGACAGCGTGCGGCGCGAGGAAGCGCAGAAGGACAGCTGGCGCAACATTGCCGAGCGCCGCGAGTTCGTCGTCTCGCTCGTGAGCGCGGAGCAAGCCGAGGCGATGGTGCTGACCGCCGCCGACGCACCGGCGGGCGTGGACGAGCTCGCCGCTGCCGGCCTGTCGGCAGCCCCGCCGACCGTGGTGGCCGCGCCGCTGATCGCCGGCGCGCCGGTGAGCTTCGAATGCCGCCTGTGGCAGCAGGTCGAGACGCACGCGGACGGCGGCATCGTGATCGGCGAAGTGCTCGTCACCCACATCGCCGACCGGTTCGTGAGCGAGGAGCACGGCAAGCTGCGGATCGACGCGCCGGCGATGAACCTCGTCGGCCGCGCGCACGGCACCGGGTGGTACTGGAAGGGCGCGGACCAGACGATGATCCCGCGCGTCAACTGGCCGCTACCGCGGCGCGATGGACCCGCCTAGCG
>JBQCFR010000117.1:0-6240 GCA_051958885.1 Tsuneonella sp. | reverse complement strand
GCGCCGAAGCTCTTGTCGATGACGACGTTGCGGCCCTTGGGGCCCAGCGTGACCTTCACCGCGTTGGCGAGGGTGTCGACGCCGCTCATGATCCGCTCGCGCGCATCGCGCGAGAATTTCACGTCCTTGGCAGCCATGTTGAATACCTTTCGTGGGAAATTTCAAAAGTTACAGAAAGTATACGCTCAAAACGGAGGTCGGCTCGGCTCAGCCGATGATCCCCATGATGTCGCTTTCCTTCATGATCAGCAGGTCTTCGCCGTCGAGCTTGACCTCGGTGCCGCTCCATTTGCCGAACAGCACGCGGTCGCCGGCCTTGACGTCGAGCGGGGTGACCTTGCCGTCTTCGCTGCGGGCGCCCGAGCCGACGGAGACGATCTCGCCTTCGCTCGGCTTTTCCTTGGCGCTGTCGGGAATGATGATGCCGCCGGCGGTCTTTTCGTCGGCTTCGATGCGACGAACCAGAACGCGGTCGTGCAACGGACGGAATGCCATGGTGTTGCCTCTCTACTCGGTGGATGAAAACTCGCGATTGGCACTCCCGCAGGGAGAGTGCCAGCGCGGCGCATATGTGCAGCCCTCAGGTGGCCGTCAAGCGGCCGCGTTCAAGAAATTTTCAGGTGAGCTGCCCGCGCTGAAAGGCGGGCAGCAGGCCAAGCCGTTCGCGTGCGCGCCAGCGCCACAGCAGAAGGCTGGCGACCACCACCAGGCCCACCGCGAGGCCGATCCAGATGCCGAGTCCTTGCAGCGGCGTGTAGAACCCCAAGCCGATCGAAGTCATCAGCCCCGGCGCCCAGTAGCCACCGATAGCGATCCACATCGGCACGCGCGTATCCTGCAGGCCCCGCAAGGCTCCCGCGGCGACCGCCTGCGCGCCGTCGAACAGTTGGAACAGCGCGGCGACCGCCATGTACTGCACCGCGAAGCGGGCCATCGCGGCGTTCTGCGGCAGGTCGGGGTCGATGTAGATGTGCAGGATCGCGCGCGGCGCGAACCACATGAGCAGCGCGGTCACCACCATGAAGCCGATGCCGAGCACCAGCGCGGCGTTACCCGCGCGGCCGATCGCCGCCGCGTCACCCGCGCCGTAGTGGAAGCCGACGCGAATTGTCGCCGCCTGACCGATGCCGAAGGGCACCTGGAACGCCAGCGCGGCGACTTGCAGCGCCACCGTGTGGCCGGCGAGCTGCATCTCGCCGATGCGCCCCATCAGGAATGCCGCGCCGCTGAACAGCCCGGCTTCGGCCAGGATCGTGCCGGTTATCGGCAGCCCGACGCGCAGCACTTCGGCAAAGCGCACCCAGTCGGTGCGCCACCAGTTGCCGAAGATGTGATAGCGGCGGAAGCGGCGATCGGTCAGGATCACCCACACGTAGGCGGCGAGCATCGCGCAGGCGGTGATAACGCTCGACACCGCCGATCCCTGGAGACCCATCGCGGGTGCGCCGAAGTGACCGAACACGAACGCGTAGTTGCCCACGCTGTTGACCATCAGCGCGAGCACCGTGACGGAGGTGGCGATCCGCGGCCGGCCGAGCGTCGCGACGAACGTGCGCAGCAGCGCCGCGGCGATATTGGGCAGCGCGGCCCACATAAGCACCCGCAGGAACCCGCCGGACAGCGCCGAGACGCGCGGGTCCTGCCCGGTCAGCAGCATGATGCGCTCGCCGAACGCGCAGATCGCCATCACGCCGATCCCGGACATCACGCACAGCCACAGCGCCATGCGCATCGTCCGGCGCACCTCGCGGACCGCATGGCGGCGCGCGCCGAGCTCGGCGGCGATCAGCGGGGCGGCCGCGCCGACGAGGCCCGTCATCGACCACATCAGCAGGCCGAACAGCGAGACCGACAGCGAAGACGCGGCGAGCTTTTCCGCCCCGAGCCGGGCGACGAAGATCACGTCGACCGCGTAGACCGCCATCTGCACCAGGTTTGCCGCGGCCAGCGGCCAGGCGAGCGCCAGCGTCGCGGCGATCTCGCCGCTCCAGCCGCTGTCGCGGATCGAGGCGCGTGTCCGAAGCAAAGCCGGCCGCGTTAGGCGCGCCGCCCGCTGTAGGAAAGCGGCGTGTGCGCCCAGCGCGATTTCGGCTTCAGCTTGCGGCAAGCTTGCCACAGCCATCTGCGCGCACCCCCCGCTCGGAGTCGCAGCCGTCATGAAGTCACTCGCTCTCGCCGCCGCGCTGGCCGCGCCGTTTGCTCTTGCCGCTCCCGCGCATGCGGGCGAGGTCTATGGCGGCGTCTATGCGCATGCCGTCGACACGCCGTTCACGCTTGACAGCGGCGAAGACGGGGTGGACTTGCAGGCGGGCTACCGCTTCGATCCCATCCTGCCGGTGGCCAAGATCCAGCCCTACGTGTTCGGCTCGGTCAACACGCATGGCGACACGGACTTTGTCGGCGCGGGCGTCAGCCGCAAGTTCGACCTCGCGGCATTCTACATCCGTCCCGGTGTCGGCCTCGTAGTGCACGACGCGCCGTCGCTGCGCGTCAGCCCTACCAGCGGGCTGCGCACCGATCTCGGGAGCCGGGTACTGTTCGAACCGGAGCTTGGCGTGGGTATCAATCTTGCGCCGCGCGTCAGCGTGGTAGCGAGCTGGGTGCATATCAGCAACGCCCGGCTGTTCAACTCGCGCCAGAATCCCGGGATCGACACGATCGGCCTGCGCGCCAATATCAAGCTGTAGCGCAGGTCACTTTTTGCACGGTATTCCCCCGGCCGCGCGCGGTGCTAGAACCCAGCGCCTGCCGCCGAGGAGAAGCCCGATGTTCCGTGCCGCTACCCCTGTCCTTGCCGGGCTGCTGCTGCTGACGGCGTGCGGCCAGCAGTCGGACAGCGAGCGGGCTACGCGCACGCCCAGTCCCACTCCCAATGCGCCGTTGGTCACCGAGGCGGCAACTCCCCCGGCGCCGACCGCCGCCGCTGAGGCCGACACGGGCGCGCCGCCCGCGGCCTTCGCGCAGTGCGCGATGTGCCACTCGGTCAAGCCCGGCGAGACGCGCATCGGCCCTTCGCTAGCCGGCGTGTTCGGCACCAAGGCGGGCGCGATCCCCGGCTATCCGTTCAGCCCGGCGATGAAGACGTCGGGGCTGACGTGGGACGAGCCGACGCTCGACCGCTTCCTCACCGCGCCGATGAAGGTCGTGCCGGGCACCCGCATGACCTTCGCCGGCATTGCCGATGCCGGCAAGCGCCAGGCGGTCATCGCCTACCTCAAGACGCTCTGAGAGCTGATGGGCGGGACGCTCTCGGAAGGCGCCGGCTCGCTGGTCCACGACGGGTTCGTGATGCTCGGCGCGGCACTCGCATTCGTGCTCCTGTTCCGCAAGCTTCGCCTCGGCGCGACCTTGGGCTATCTCGTCGCCGGCGCGGTGGTCGGCCCGCAAGTGCTCGGCTGGACCGGGGACGCGGCGGGCAAGATCGAGTTCGCCGAGCTCGGCATCACGCTGCTGCTGTTCGTCGTCGGGCTCGAGCTCGCGCCCCAGCGGCTGTGGCAGATGAAGCGCGACATCTTCGGCTTCGGCCTTGCCCAGGTCGTGCTCTGCGGGCTGGTGCTCGCGGGAATGATCTGGCTGACGACCGGGTTCACCATGGCCGCCGCGCTCGCGCTGGGCCTGCCGCTCGCGCTGTCCTCGACCGCGCAGGTCCTACCGATGCTCCAGTCCGCCGGCCGGCTGCGCACCCCGTTCGGCGAGCGCGCGTTCTCGATCCTGCTGTTCCAGGACCTCTCGATCATTGCGCTGATCACGGTCATCGCCGCGCTCAGCCGCAACCCCGCCGACCAGGGCGGACCGCCCGGCTGGCAGCTCGCGCTGACCAGCGTGGTCGCGATCGCCGGGCTGATCGCGGCCGGGCGGTTCCTCGTCCGCCACCTGTTCCGCCTGATCGGCGGGCTGGGAGAGCGCGAGATGTTCGTCGTCGCCGCGCTGTTCACCGTCGCCGCCTCGGCCGCGCTGATGGAGCTGCTCGGCCTGTCGACCGCGCTCGGCGCGTTCATCGCCGGGGTCATGCTGGCCGACACCCCCTATCGCCACGAGCTCGAAAGCGACGTCGAACCGTTCCGTTCGATCCTGCTGGGGCTGTTCTTCCTCTCGGTCGGGATGATGCTCGACCTTCACGCGATCGCCGAGCGGCCGCTCTTCGTGCTCGCGATGGCGCTCGGGCTGATCGTCCTCAAGGCGCTGGTGATCGGGGCCATCGCGCTCGCCAGCGGGTGGAGCTGGCGCGGCTCGCTCGCGCTGGGTGTCCTGCTCAGCCAGGGCGGCGAGTTCGGCTTCGTGCTGTTCGCGCAGGCGCAGCAGGGGCTGCTGATCTCGCCCGAAGCGGCGAGCCTGTTCGGCGCGGTGGTGACGCTGTGGATGGCGACCACCCCGGTGCTGATGATCCTCACCGCGCCGCTGCGCCGCCAGCCCGCCGCGCGCGAGCGGCGCGAAGGGCCGCGGGCCGACGGCGCCGGCGCGCTGGTGATCGGCTTCGGCCGCTTCGGCCAGACCGTCGCGCAGATGCTGATGGCGAGCGACATCTCGGTCTCGCTGATCGACACCGACACCGAGATGATCGACATCGCCGGCGAGTTCGGCAGCAAGGTCTACTTCGGCGACGGCACGCGGATCGATCTGCTGCGCCAGGCCGGCGCGGGCGATTGCGACCTCATCTGCTTCTGCATCGACGGCAAGCAGGTCGACCGGGCGATGCTGGAGGCGGTGCGCGAGGCGTTCCCGCGGCCGAAAATCTTCGTGCGCGCCTACGACCGCACGACGCTGGTCGACTTGCGCGACGCGCCGACCGACTTCGCCATTCGCGAGGTGATGGAATCGGCGCTGCAGATGGCGCGTGCCGCGCTCGAAGCGCTCGGCGACAGTCTGCAGGACATCGACGAAGCGGAGGACTTCTACCGCAGCAACGACGCCGAGCGGCTCGGGCTCGAGTTCGAGGCCGGCGACTACCGCGCCGCGCGCGATCACGTGATCAATCGGCCGACAAGCGCGCGCAGCCGCGCGGCGAGCTGATTACTTAGTCTGCGCCGCCCGGCGGACCGGCACCGGGATGTTGCATACGTCTGCGCCGCCGGCCGGCACGATGAAGAACGGATCGCGCCGGTTCGCCCGCGCATCGGCGTAGCGGGCGAAGGTCGGCCCCTCGGTCGAGAGATACTCGAACTGCGGCCGCTCCGCCGCGGGCAATTCGCTCGCGAGCCGCACCGAGGCGATCGGCGTCCGCTCCGCCGCGGTTTCGTAGAACCCCAGCGGCCCGGTCCCGCGCGGCAGGCTGGAGAGGTTCTCGATCCCCTCGATCACCCGCCCGACGAGCGCGATGTTGCGATCGAGCTGACGCGGCGCGTGGCCGATCACCGTGTAGAGCTCCGCCCCCGTGCCCGCGTCGGGCGAATAGTTCCGCCCCACGCCGACCATGCCGTAGCAGTGGACGGGCCAGGCCTTCTGGCCCGACAGCGCAATCGGCCAGCCGGCGAGGAAACCGTCTGCGGCGGTGTAGGCGCTGCGCGTGCGGACCTCGCCGAGAGGCGCGCCCGCCGGGAGAGCGGCGACGTACCCCCCCTCGCTCGTCCCCTCCATTCCGTCGGGCAGCTTGCGAGCCTTCGCAGCATCCTCGCCGTCCGGATCGCCCCACTGGACCACGTAGTTGTCCTGCACTCGCACGATCGCGAGCTCGTCCCACCAGTGCGCTTTGGCCAGCGTGCGGATATTCGCCACCCACGGTTGGCTGAACGGCGGGGGCATGAGCTGGATCACCACCCGCCGCTCCTTGCCCGCCGGCGAAGGCGCGAGGGTCATCACCAGCAGGTCCTCGGGCGCAATCCGCACCCATTCGGCCGGCGCCGCCTGCGCGACGATCTCGGTCGGGCTCGGCGCCCCCGTGGGAGCCGCATCTTGGGCGAGGGCAGGGACGGCAAGCAGCGCGGCGGCGAGGGCGAGAGGTCTGATCATGCCCCGCGTTGTGCCACTCGGCGCGCGCAAGGCAAGGCTCAGTCCGCCGCGTCCTCCAGCGCGTGCATGTCCGCGTCCGACAGCCCGAAGTGATGCCCGACCTCATGTATCACCACGTGCGCGACGAGCGTCTCGAGCGGCACGTCGCCGCGCTCGGCCCACTCGTCGAGGATCGGGCCGCGGAACAGCCGGATGCGGTCGGGCAGCGCGCCCGACTGCTCGATGCTCTTGAGGTGCAGCGGCACGCCCTCGTAGATGCCCGAGAGCTGCCACGGCTCGTCGAGTCCGACCGAG
>JBQCFR010000116.1:0-3307 GCA_051958885.1 Tsuneonella sp. | reverse complement strand
AGGTCGATCCGCACGCTGCGCGCCGAAGGCCCCTCGCCGATGATCAGATCGAGCGCGCGGTCCTCCATCGCGGGATAGAGCACTTCCTCGACCACCGGGTTGAGCCGGTGAATCTCGTCGATGAACAGGACATCGTTCGGTTCCAGATTGGTCAGCAGCGCGGCGAGATCGCCGGCCTTGGCAATCACCGGGCCGGACGTAGCCCGGAACCCCACGCCGAGCTCGCGCGCGACGATCTGCGCCAGCGTGGTCTTGCCCAGCCCCGGAGGCCCGAAGAACAGCACGTGGTCCATCGCCTCGCCGCGGCCGCGCGCGGCCTCGACGAACACCCGCAGGTTCTCGCGCGCGGCCTCCTGCCCGACGAACTCGGCGAGGGACTTCGGCCGCAGCGCGGCGTCGGGATCGCCCTCGGCCCGCACGGGGGACAGGATCGATGGCTCGCTCAACCGCCGATCTCGTCGAACAGCCCGATGTAGGTTTCCTTGCGGCTGAGCGTGCCGACTTCCTCATCGAGCGCGTCATACCGCTCGGCGAAGGCGCGCTTGAACTCGGCATAGGCCTCGCGCGAGGCCCAGCGGTCGATAGTCTGGTAAACCCCGGCGCTCTCCTTGGCGCGCAGCAGGCGCGTGTCGAGGAAGCCCTCGCCCTCGGCGAACAGCCGCGCCCACGGCCCGCCAGGTGCGTAGGCGCGCTCGAACGCCTCGCGGTTGGGCTCCTCGATGGTGAATTCCCAGATCACGTTGCACTGCATGTCAGATGTCCATCGGCGCCCGCACTGGGGGTCAGTCGAAATGCTCGATCCCCTCGCCCTCGATGCGCAGCCAGGGATGCTTGCGCTCCTCGTAGACCGAATATCCGGGCGGCGGGAAGGCGGGATCGGCGAACCTGCCGACCGGCACGGCGTAGAGCTCGCGGTGCGGACGGGCGTGGTACCACATCTCCGACCCGCAGGTGGGGCAGAAATGGTGCTGAGAGACGTTGCCGCTGTCGGCGATGCGCCGCCACTCCTTCGCTTCGCCTGTCACGGTGACCTGATCGGGCGCGAAGCGCGCCTGCATCGCGAACGGCGCGCCGCTGCGGCGCTGGCAATCGAGGCAGTGGCAGACCGACACGCGAGCGGGCGTGCCGCGGCAGGCGAGCGAGAGCTGGCCGCATTGGCACTGCGCGGTGCGAAGAGCCTCCTCGCTCACGCCGCGGCCTTCCTGAGCGCCACCCGGATGAGCTCGCTCTCGCCGACCGTGTCCCCCAGTTCCGCCAGCGCTTCGGCCACCGCACGGCCGGCGACCGCGGGCTTGAAGCCGAGATTCTCGAGCGCGCTGACCGCATCGGCCGCCGCCCCGCCGCGCGGCATTAGCGCAGAGTCCGCGACCGCCGCGGTGGGGAGCGCGCCGGCCTTGTCCTTGAGTTCATTGACGATTCGCCCGGCGAGCTTTGGACCCACCCCTTGCGCCCGCGCCACTTGCGCGGCGTCCTGCGCGGCGCAGGCGCGCTGCAGCTCGTCCGGCGAGAGCGCGGAGAGGATCGCCAGCGCGACTTTGCTGCCGACGCCCTGGACTTGCGTGAGCAGGCGGAACCAGTCGCGCTCGGTGCCCGAGGCGAAGCCGAGCAGGCGCATGTCGTTCTCGCTCACCTGGAGGTCGGTGAAGACGGTGCACGGCTCCCCCGTCTCGCCGAGCGCGGCCAGCGTCTTCGACGAGCAGTGGACGAGGTAGCCGACGCCGGCGACATCGATCACGGCCCAGTCAGCGCCGGTTTCTTCGAGAATGCCGCGCAGCTTTGCAATCATGCTTTGTTCTTGGCCTGCGGCAGCGTGTTTGGCCAGTGCCCCGCGCGACTCGTCCACGCCCCGTTGCTTCTCGTTCGTGTCACGCCTGTCACAGTGTCCAAGGGAGTTTGTGTCGCCTTGGCAGCCAAAGCGTCACCTTGCCCGGCCGAAGCGTCACCTTGCGGGGACATAGCGTCGGCTTGCGAGGGCGAAATGTCGCCTTGGAAACCCACCGCGACCGCTGGCGGCGGGGCGTCGCAGAAGCGCAGGAATGGCGGATCGGGCACCGACATGCGGCCGGTGCTAGCAACCCGGCGGCGTGTAGGAAAATCATCGCCCGCCCAAGAACCCCGTGTCTCGACTGCGCTCGACACGAACGGCGGTTGAGTTATGGATCGCGCCATGAGCTGGAACACCTTCGGCCGCGTGCTGCGGATGACCACCTGGGGCGAGAGCCATGGGCCGGCGCTCGGCGCGGTGCTCGACGGGTGCCCGCCGGGGCTCGCGCTCAGTCAGGGCGACATCCAGCCGTTCCTCGATGCGCGGCGGCCGGGGCAGAACAAGTTCACCACCCAGCGGCAGGAGCCCGACGCGGTGCGCATCCTGTCAGGCGTGTTCGAGGGCAAGACCACCGGCACGCCGATCAGCCTGATGATCGAGAACGTCGACCAGCGTTCGAAGGACTACTCCGAGGTCGCCAAGGCCTACCGCCCCGGCCACGCCGACTACGCCTACGACGCCAAGTATGGCTTCCGCGACTATCGGGGCGGCGGCCGCTCGTCGGCGCGCGAGACGGCGGCGCGGGTAGCGGCGGGCGCGGTGGCGCGGCTGGTGATTCCCGATGTGAAGATCGATGCCTATGTCGTTGAAATCGGCGGCGACCCGATCGACCGCGGGAACTTCGATGCGGCTGAAGTCGGGAAGAATCCCTTCTGGTGCCCGGACGCCGCCGCCGCCGAGCGGTGGGCCAGGGCGGTCGACGAGGCGCGGCTGGCCGGGTCTTCGCTCGGCGCAGTGGTCGAGTGCGTCGCGCACGGTGTGCCCGCCGGCTGGGGCGCGCCGATCTACGCCAAGCTCGACGCCGATGTGGCGGGCGCGATGATGGGGATCAATGCGGTCAAGGCGGTCGAGATCGGCGACGGCTTCGCCGCCGCGCGGCTCACCGGCGAGCAGAACGCGGACGCGATGCGCCCCGGCGAGGGCGGCCCGACGTTCGCGGCCAACCACGCGGGCGGGATCGCGGGCGGCATCTCGACCGGGCAGCCGGTGGTGGTGCGCGTGGCGTTCAAGCCGACCAGCTCGATCCTCACCCCGGTCGAGACGATCGACCGAGAGGGCAACGCGGCCGAAATCCGCACGAAGGGCCGCCACGACCCCTGCGTCGGCATTCGCGGCGCGCCGGTGGTCGCGGCGATGATGGCGCTGGTGCTGGCGGATCACAAGCTGCTGGACCGGGCGCAGTGCGGGTGAGTTGGGCAGGTTCTCGCGCAATTCCTTCGAGACGCTCGGACTGCGTCCTCGCTCCTCAGGACGAACGGAAAG
>JBQCFR010000115.1:0-6962 GCA_051958885.1 Tsuneonella sp. | reverse complement strand
GACGCCGGCGCGACGCGCATCGCGGTCACGCTCGATGAAGGCGGCCTTTCGCGCATGGAGGTGACCGACGACGGCTGCGGGATGACGCCTGACGAGATGACGCTCGCGCTCGAACGCCATGCGACCAGCAAGCTGCCCGATGAAGCCATCGAGCAGGTCGTCACGCTCGGCTTCCGCGGCGAGGCGCTGCCGAGCATCGCCAGCGTCGCGCGCTTCACGCTTGAATCGCGCCCCCGCGCCTCGGGGCAGGGGTGGCGACAGGTCGTCGATCATGGCGTGGAGACCGAGAGCGGCCCCGCCGCGCTCCCTCCGGGCACCCGCGTGCGCGTGGAGGACCTGTTCGCAAAAGTGCCCGCGCGCCGCAAGTTCCTGCGCAGCGCGCGCAGCGAATACGCCGCCTGCCTCGACGTCGTGCGCCGCCTGGCGATGGCGCGGCCCGAGATCGGCTTCTCGCTGGATCATGCCGGCCGGCGCGTGCTTGCGCTGCAGCCGGACGAGGCGCTCGCGGACCGCGTCGCGCAAGTGATCGCGCGCGAACTCAAGCACAACGGGGTGGCGATCGACCTCGAGCGCGGAGCCATGCGGCTCAGCGGGATCGCCGGGCTGCCGACGTACAACCGCGGAGTGGCCGATCACCAGTACCTGTTCGACAACGGCCGCCCTGTGAAGGACCGCTTGCTCGTCGGCGCCGTGCGCGGCGCCTACTCGGACATGCTCGCGCGCGACCGGCACGCGGTGCTCGCACTGTTCCTCGACCTCCCGCCCGAGGAGGTCGACGTCAATGTCCATCCGGCAAAGACCGAGGTCCGCTTCCGCGACGCGGCGGGGGTGCGCGGGTTCATCGTCTCCGGCCTGCGCCAGGCGCTGAGCTCGGGCGATCGCCGAAGCGCGCAGGCGCCAGGTGCGGCGGCGATGGGGAGGTGGCAGCGCGAGGGCGAGCCGAGCAGCCTCGCCTCGATCTTCACCGGCCGCGACTGGTCTGCGCCGAGCGCCGTGCGCGAGGCTCCGCGAACTTGGACCGAGCATCAGGCGGGTGCCAGCGTGCCACCGCTTGCCGAACCGGCGGGCCGCGCCGAGCAAGCCGCGCCCGTGCCGGACGAACTGAGTGAGTACCCCCTGGGCGTCGCGCGCGGGCAGGTGGCGGGGACCTACATCGTCGCCGAGGCCGCTGACGGGCTGGTGATCGTCGACCAGCACGCCGCACACGAACGGCTGGTGCTCGAACGGCTGCGCGTCGCCGGCGCCGGCGAAGCCGCCGCGCGGGCGCAGGCGCTGCTGATCCCCGAGGTGGTCGAGCTCGAGGAGCCCGCGTGCGACCGGCTCGAGGACGCCGCGCCCAAGCTGGCCGAGCTCGGCCTCGCGATCGAGCGCTTCGGGCCCGGCGCGATGCTCGTGCGCAGCCTCCCGCATGCGCTTGCCAGGTCCGATCCGCACACGCTGCTGCAGGACGTCGCCGACGATCTGGCGCAGCACGGGGAGGCCTTGCTCTTGGGCGAGAAGCTCGACCTCGTGCTCGCGACGATGGCCTGCCACGGCTCGGTGCGCGCCAGTCGCGCGCTGTCGGTCGCGGAGATGAACGCGCTCTTGCGCGAGATGGAGCGCACCCCGCGCTCGGGCCAATGCAACCATGGGCGCCCTACGTGGGTTAAGCTCTCGATGAGCGACGTCGAAAAGCTGTTCGGGAGACACTGATGAAGCGCCTTGCCTGGCTGTGCCCGCTGCTGCTTCTCGCCGCTTGCGGCAAGCCCGAGCCGACCCCGGCCGAGCAGAACGCGCGGGCCGAGGCCGACATCGCCGCGGTCGAGAAGGCGCAGGATATCCCGCCGGTGGCGATCAGCCTCGAGGTCATCGGCTATCCCGACATCGAGAAGAACCATCTGCAGGGGGCCGGCTGCGCCTTTGCGCCCAAGGACGGCGGCCTAGGCGCGCTGCTGCTCGCGAACGAGGGCGCCGCCTACATCAAGATCGACGGCAAGCTGGAGCGGCTCGCGCCCGATCCGGGCAGCCCAAAGCTGCCGCTGGGCGCGCACGGCAAATACGACGGCAAGGTCCACTCGCTCGTGCTCGACATCGGCGAGGGCGAGGGCCAGCAATCGGGGATGGAGACGATGAACTATCCGGCCGAGTTGATGGTGCGCAACGAACGCGACCAGGTCGTCTACCAGGCGAACGGCACCGCCCAGTGCGGGGCGTGACGCGCTAGTCCTCGATCGGCGCGGCCGGATCGCGGACCTGGACGAGGCCGTTGGAGATCATCTCGAGCACCGGCTCGTCGTTCTGGTTGAACACCCGCAGCTTCGACTTGAAGATGCCCATCTCGGGCCGCGACCTGCTGCGTCGCTTCTCGAGCACGGTGGTCTCGACCCGCAGCGTGTCGCCGGGATAGACCGGCTTCTTCCAGCGGAGTTCGTCGACCCCCGGCGAGCCGAGCCCGGCCTGGCGGTTCTCCTTGAGGTTCTCGACCAGCATCGACATCGTCATCGCGCAGGTGTGCCAGCCGCTCGCCGAGAGCCGCCCGAAGTGCGTCCTGGCGGCAGCCTCGTCGTCGAGGTGGAACGGCTGCGGGTCGTACTTCGCGGCAAACGCCATGACCTCTTCGCGGGTGACTTCGTAATGACCGAAGCTGGCCGTCCGGCCGACCTCGATGTCCTCGAAATACTGCACTGCGCTCAATCTCCCAGGCTGATCTTGGCGAACAGCGTGTAGCCCATCGGATGGTTTCCGTAAGCGAAATCGAGCGCGTCCGGCTTGGCAAATGCGCTAACCGTGCTCCCGAGCGCCAGGTTCACCGCGCCGAGTGGCAGCCGGTAGGCGTAGCCGGCCTGGAACTTGGTTACGCGGAACGCCTGGTCGTGCAGCGGCGATGCGTGGTCCGGAAAGAGCTCGTCGTTGGCGACGTTCTCGATCCGCCCGAACAGTGTGTGATGCGCGTTCAGGTCCCAGTTTACCTCCCCCAACCAGGCGGTCAGCGTCGGTCCCGGCACGCGGTCCTTGGCGCTGAAGGCGGCCATCGCGGCGAGGCCGCGTCCGTTGTTGTAGTGCGCCGAGAGAGTGGTGCGGCGCTCGTCCTCGCCCGGGTGCATCGCCTCGGGATCGGTGATCCGGCCGTAGCTCGCCTGCAGCAGCCAGGCGGCCGAGGGCGCGAAGCTGCCGCGCACGCTCCACGAATCGAGCTTCGGGCTCTCGATGTTCCAGCGAAATTCGTCCGGCTCGCGGCCGCGAAACGCGCTCGCCTCGAGCTGCCACGCGCGGCCCTTCAACCCGGCAGTGACGACGCCGTAGGTGATGTGCGTCGAATCGAACCAGTGGTGCGTGATCGGCGCTTCGGGATTATAGTGCGCGCTCGCGCGGTGCATGAACGCGCTCGGGCCCAGCGCCGGCTCGCCTACCGGCCCCCCGTAGAGGAACGCGGTGGTGCCCGGCGCCACGTCGAGGTCGAGCTTACCCGCCAGCTCCATAATCAGGTCATGCGGGTGCTGGCGGTCCACCAGCGGCTGGCCGTACGCCGTCTCGCCCGTGGCAAACAGGTTCGGATAGCCGTCGTGGCGCATCAGCGGCTCGAGGCTCGTCATCGTACGGAGCGTGAACTTGCCGCCCGCGAACGGCTTTTCCAGCGTCGCCATCGCCATCGACTGCACATACGCCTTGTCGTCGCCGCGCGGCCCCGACTGGTGCGGGTACACCGGCCAGACATAGCCGTGCAGCATCAGCATGGCGTCGCCGCCGAGATCGACCATCGCGCCGTGGCTCATCGTCTCGTTCGCCGGCAGCAGCGACGTGCCCGAGCCTTCGCCGCTCATGGGCATCGCGGCGTGATCGTGCGTCGTCGAATCCATCGTCCGATGGTCCATGCTCATCGCCTCCATCGCGGAGTGATCCACCTGCGAATGGTCTTCCGGGGACCGCGGCGCCGCCGCGGGCTCTTCCGGCGCCGGCCTCGGCGCGCTCATGTCATGCCCGGCATGGTCCTGCGCGATCGCGGGCAGGGGGGCCAGCAGCGCGAGCGCCGCAACGCCCGCGAGAAGTCGATATGTCACGTTTGAAGTCCTTCGCTCGGGCAAGATCAGCCGTGGATCATCATCCACACGGCCATGGCGATCATGAACAGGTTTTCGGTCAACGAGACGAACCCCAGCGGCACGTTGCCCGAACCGCCGACGCAGGCGCACTTAATCTCGCGCTTCTGCACATAGACGGCGTAGAACACGCTCACCGCGCCGACGCTGCCGATGAACAGCGCCACCGGGATCGACAGCCAGTTGAGCGCATGCGCGGCCATCAGGATGCCCGCGCCGGCCTCCAGGAACGGATAGGCGTAGGCGTACGGCACCCACCGCCGCCCAAGCAGGTCGTAGCCGACGAACATGCTCGAGAACTTCTCGACGTCCTGCAGCTTGAGCATGGCGAGGATCGCCATCGCGAAGCTGACGAACCATTCGGCAGCCCGCACGGTCAGCGGATTGCCGAACGCGAAGGAACTGACGGCGAGCGCCAGCCCCGCGGCGACGGCGAACACCGCGATCACCGGCGTGTAGCTGGACGTACCCTCCGCCGGGAGCGGCACGCCGAGGAACTTGCGCAAGTCGGTGTAACCGCCGATCCGCTGGCCGCCGATGAAGGTTTGCGGGGTGGTGGCGACCTGGTGCTCGGCCTTGAACGCATCGGTCTCGGCGCGGCTTGCCAGGTGCCGGTCGTCGACCGTGTAGCCGTGCTTCTCCAGCAGCCACTTGGATTTAATGCCATAGGGGCAGGTGTGCTTGTCCATCACCATGCGGTGCAGGATCGCCGTCTTGTCTGTGCTCATGGGCGCTTATATAGGTTCCGTACCATGGTACGGAGTCAAGCATGAATGCGCTGAAAATCTCCGAACTGGCGAAAAAGGCCGGCGTCGGGGTCGAAACGGTGCGCTTCCACCAGCGCAAGGGGCTGCTCGACACGCCCCGCGGCGCCGCGACCGGCGGGCGGCATTACGGCGCGGACGATGTGCGGCGGCTGCGGTACATCCGCAAGGCTCAGACCGCCGGCTTCACGCTGGCCGAGATCGCCGAGCTGATCGACCTCGATCGCTCCGACGACCGCCCGCGCGCCCGCGACATGGCGCGGACACGCATTGCCGCGCTCGACGCGCGCATCGCCGAGTTGACCGATGCGCGCGCGAGCCTCGCCAAGCTGGCGAGGGCCTGCGCGAAGGGCGGGGAAGGGCCGTGCCCCATCCTTGCCGCGTTCGACTAGACCTTCGGCTTCACATCCTCGCTGCGGAAGTCGGGGATCATCCGGTAGCGCGCCATCACCAGGCTGAACGCGCCGAACAGCAGCAGCCCGACCGCTACCAACGTGTAGATCAGCCCCATGCCGCGCAGGCTCAGGATCGCCTCGCCGAGGCCCTTCACCTTGCTCGAGCTGGTGAGCCACGCCGACTGCACCAGCGACCAGCCGATCAGCGCGAAGACCACCGCGCGCGCGGAGTAGCCGACGCGGCCGATCACCTCCACGCCGGTCGGCGCCCGCGCGAGATGGCGCATGAACCCGGCGGTCACTGCGCCCTTCGCCTGCATGAACGCCGCGGCGAAGAAGCCCAGGCCGATAATCCCGATGACCACCGGCCCGATCTCCCACTGCAGGACCGATCCGGCGATCTTCTGGCTCTGCCCGCTACCAGGCGAGGATTTCGACCCTTGCGCGAACTGGAACGCGGCGTAGCACAGGACCAGATAGGCGACCGAACTCGCCGCATCGCCGATCCGCTTCACGATACCCTTGGCGTCGCTGCCGCGGTGCTGGATGTCGCTGACCGCCGAGAGCAGTTTGAATACCGCATAGGCGAGCAGGCCGATTGCGATGACGTAGAGGATCACCGTCCCGAGCGGCACGGCTTCGAGGTAGTCGAACACCGACTGCGCGCCGTCCTTCGCTTTGCCCGCGGTGGCGAGAGCGAGATAGGCGAGCAGCATGTAGGTCACCCCCCGTGCCGCGTAGCCGAGCCGCACTAGTGCAATGAAATTCCGCGACTTGTCGACCATGCACCACGCGCTCCCCTGTTGAGAGCGCCAACGGGCCGCGGCGGATGTGGTGCCGTCGCGCGGTGCGCGAGGGTCAAGCGGCCGCCGGCCGATCCCAGCTTTCGAGCACCGGCCCCAATGCTTCGCGCAACGGGGCGAGGTGATCCTCGTAGCGCCGCCACGCGCCGAGCCCGCGGCGATTGAGCGGCTGGCGCACTTGCGCGGCGCTGGCGGTGCGGACGGCGCCGGCGTTCAGATGCGGGCTGACCATCGCGTCGGAATAGGGAAGGCCCAGGTTCGCGCAGAGCGCGCGCAGCTCGCGCTCGGGGTTGTCGATCAGCCGCTCGTAGATCACCCGGTGGACCGTGCCCGGCAACAGGCGGTCAAAGTGAGCCATCAGCCGCACATAGTCGGCGTAGTACGCGCCGATGTGCGCAAGGTCGTAGCTGTAGGCCTGGCCGCGCGCGAAGTTCTCGCGGAAGTTCGACAGCCCGCAATCCAGCGGATGCCGGCGCACGTCGACGATGTGCGCGCGCGGCAGGGCGAGTGCGATGAGCCCGGTCATCAACCAGTTGTTCGGCATCTTGTCGCTGAAGCGCGGTGTGCTCTGACGGCGAAGCGGTGCGGCCGCCGCGAGGTAGGAGCGGCCTAACTCCGCGAGCCTCGCGCAGGGCAGGGCCACGAGCCGATCGAGGTACGATGCGTCGATAAGCCGTTCGTGGCTGCCGAGCGAGCGGGCGAGCGCGATCATCGCCGGCAGCTCGCCGAGCGGCTCGACCTCGCCGCCTGCCGCCAGCATCTGCTCGAGCAGCGTCGATCCGGCGCGCGGCATGCCAACCACGAAAATCGGGTCCGGGGCCGGGTTACCACCGGGGCGTTCCAGAACTTCGGCTGTGAACAACTCGATGCTGCGATGGACGAACTCGGTCAGATGCCCCGGGATGAACGGATGATACTTGCGCC
>JBQCFR010000114.1:0-2208 GCA_051958885.1 Tsuneonella sp. | reverse complement strand
CGCTCGAAGCGGCGGGGGCGACGGGCGTTTCGGTGGATTTCACGCTGCCTGACCTGGTCGACGCGCTGGCCGCGGGCGCGCTGCCGCTCGAACCCGCGCGGATCGACGGGGTGCGCGCCGCGCTGGACGCCAAGGACGCCGGCGGCCTGCGCGAAGCGGGCGGGGCGGATTACCTGCCGCTGCTATACGCCGCGGGACCGTTCGACGCTTCGATCGAGAGACTTGCGGCGATCGATGCGGGCGGCGCGCTCGCCGGGCGCATCGCGGCGCTGCGGGAGATCGCCGGCGCGGTTCCCGGGGCCGTGCGTGTCACCCTCGATCCCACCGAGCGGCACGGGTTCGAGTACCAGAGCTGGTTCGGCTTCTCGCTCTACGCCGAGGGCGTGCGCGGCCTGCTGGGGCGCGGCGGCACCTACACCATTCATGGGACCGAGGAGCAGGCGACCGGCTTTTCGCTTTACATCGACCCGCTGATCGACGCGCTCGGCGAGGCTCCTGCGGGCGATCTGCTTTACCTGCCGCTCGGCCACGACCCCCAGGCCGCTGCACGTCTGCGGTCGGCCGGCTGGCGGACGCTCGCCGCGCTGGCGGAGGGGGAGAGCCCGGCGGCGCTGGGGTGCACTCATGCGCTCGACGGCGACACGCCAGCCGCGCTGTGATGGGCGCGATTTTCCTACCGCCGGCGCCAGTGCTAGGCCCCTGCGTAGAGCCGCGGCGATAGGTTGGATTCGAAAAGGTGACAATGTTGACGCGGTTTTCACCACCAATTCATTGACCCTAAACAAGATTTCTGAATTCGGAGTTTCAAGAGAACAGGGGTGATCGGCGTGACAGGCCGCGCGCTGAGCGCTTGATGCAGGTCGCCCGATCCCGTAGGCGCGCGGCGCGCCCGACGAAGGAGAAAGCGTGGCCAACGTCACCGTGATCGGCGCCCAATGGGGCGATGAAGGCAAAGGCAAGATCGTCGACTGGCTCGCCAGCCGCGCCGATGCCGTCGTCCGCTTCCAGGGGGGGCACAACGCCGGCCATACCCTGGTGGTCGGCAACACCACCTACAAGCTCAGCCTCCTGCCGAGCGGCATTGTCACCGGCACGCTTTCGATCATCGGCAACGGGGTGGTGCTCGACCCGTGGCACTTGCGCGACGAGATCGCCAAGCTCGAAGGGCAGGGCGTCACGATCAATCCCGACAACTTCGCGATCGCCGACAACTGCCCGCTGATCCTGCCGATCCACCGCGACCTCGACGGCTTGCGCGAAAGCGCAGCGGGCGCGGGCAAGATCGGCACCACCGGGCGCGGCATCGGTCCGGCTTACGAAGACAAGGTCGGCCGCCGCGCGATCCGCGTGTGCGACCTCGCGCATCTCGACCATCTCGAACCGCAGCTCGATCGCCTGTGCGCGCATCACGACGCGCTGCGCGCGGGCTTCGACGAGCCGCCGGTCGATCGTGAGCGCTTGCTGGCGGACTTGCGCGAGATCGCCCCGTTCGTGCTGCAATACGCGCAGCCGGTGTGGAAGCGGCTGAAGAAAGTGCGCAAGGCCGGCGCCAAGATCCTGTTCGAGGGCGCGCAGGGCGTGCTGCTCGACGTCGATCACGGGACCTATCCGTTCGTCACCAGCTCGAACACCGTCAGCGGCGCAGCGGCGGCCGGCAGCGGGCTGGGACCGAGCGCGACCGGGTTCGTGCTCGGGATCGTCAAGGCTTACACGACGCGCGTGGGCAGCGGACCGTTTCCCACCGAGCTCGATGACGAGACCGGCCAGCGGTTGGGCGAGCGCGGGCACGAGTTCGGTACCGTGACCGGGCGCAAGCGGCGCTGCGGGTGGTTCGACGCGGTACTCGTGCGCCAGAGCTGCGCGATCAGCGGCGTCACCGGCATCGCGCTCACCAAGCTCGACGTGCTCGACGGCTTCGACACGGTGAAGATCTGCACTGGCTACCGGCTGCGAGGCAAGATCCTCGATTATTTCCCCAGCCACGCGGCGGACCAGGCGGCGGTCGATCGGATGATCGACCAGCTTCGGCGGGGGCCGCCGTCAGCGCGCGTCGAGGACATCCGGACTTGGAACGTCGAACCCTGCGATTTCGAGGGCTTCGAAGTGCGGCATTAACCCGCGAACGGGTCGCGCACGAGGATCGTATCGTCACGCTCGGGTGAGGTGCTGACGAGGGCGACCGGGCAGCGGATCAGCTCCTCGATGCGG
>JBQCFR010000113.1:0-19525 GCA_051958885.1 Tsuneonella sp. | reverse complement strand
CTCCCGGTGTTCGGCTACGACGACAGCCCGCATGGACACATGGAAATCGTGCTGAACAACGTGCGTGTTCCCGCCTCGAACTTGATCCTCGGCGAAGGGCGCGGGTTCGAGATCGCGCAAGGCCGCCTCGGGCCGGGCCGCATCCACCACTGCATGCGCACGATCGGGGTTGCCGAGGAAGCGCTCGAGAAGATGTGCCGGCGGCTCCAGACCCGCGAGGCGTTCGGCAAGCCGATCTACCAGCACTCGGTGTGGGAAGAGCGGGTAGCCCGCGCCCGCATCGATATCGACATGACCCGCCTGCTCTGCCTCAAGGCGGCCGACATGATGGACAAGGTCGGCAACAAGGCGGCCGCGCAGGAGATCGCGATGATCAAGGTGCAGGCGCCGAACATGGCGCTGCGGATCATCGACGACGCGATCCAGGCGCACGGCGCGGGGGGCGTCTCGGACGACTTCGGCCTCGCCAGCGCCTATGCTCACCAGCGCACGCTGCGGCTCGCCGACGGTCCCGACGAGGTCCACGCCCGCGCCATCGCGCGCATCGAATTCGCCCGCCATGCGCCGAATGTCGGTGCCGAGCCGAAGTTTAGCTCCGGCGACATGGCCGCCACTCGCTAATCAACCCGTTCTACCGGAGACTACGATGAAAGCTGCCGTACTCGTCCAGCCCAAGCAGCCGCTCGAAATCGAGGACCTCTCGATCTCGAAGCCGGGCCCGCACGAGGTGCTGATCCGCACCGCCGCGTGCGGCCTGTGCCATTCCGATCTGCATTTCATCGAGGGCAGCTACCCGCACGCCCTTCCCGCAGTGCCGGGGCACGAGGCGGCCGGAGTGGTCGAGGCGGTCGGCAGCGAAGTGCGCACGGTCAAGCCGGGGGATCACGTGGTCTCGTGCCTCTCGGCATTCTGCGGTCACTGCGAGTTCTGCGTCACGGGCCGCATGGCGCTGTGCCTCGGCGGCGACACTCGCCGCGCGGCCGGCGATGCGCCGCGCATCACCCACCCCGACGGCTCGATGGTGAACCAGATGCTCAACCTCTCGGCGTTTGCCGAGCAGATGCTGATCCACGAGCATGCCTGCGTGCGCATCGACCCAGAGATGCCCTTGGACCGGGCGGCCGTGATCGGCTGCGCGGTGACCACCGGCGCGGGCGCGGTGTTCAACGCCTGCAAGCTGGTGCCTGGCGAGACGGTGGCGGTGATCGGCTGCGGCGGTGTGGGTCTCGCCGCGATCAACGCTGCCAAGATCGCCGGCGCGGGGCGGATCATCGCCTGCGACCCCGTCCCGGCCAAGCGCGAGCTCGCCAAAGTACTCGGCGCGACCGACGCGGTGGACGCCCTGGCGGAGGACGCCGCGCAGCAGGTCATCGAGCTGTCGAAGGGCGGCGTCGACCACGCCATCGTAGCCGTGGGGCGCCCCGCGTCTGCCGTGCTAGCGTGCAAAGTCCTCCGCCGCGGCGGCACCGCGACGATCCTGGGTATGATGCCGCTCGACTGCAAGGTCGGGCTCGGCGCGCTCGACCTGCTCAGCGGCAAGAAGCTGCAAGGGGCGATCATGGGCAACAACCGCTTCCCGGTCGATCTGCCGCGGCTGGTCGACTTCTACATGCGCGGGCTGCTCGATCTCGACACGATCATTGCGGAGAGAATTCCCCTCAAGGACGTCAACCAGGGCTTTGAAAAGATGAAGCAGGCCGATAGCGCGCGCAGCGTCATCGTGTTCGACCAATGAGCGTCCCCGCGCCCGAGATCGCCGACGCCACCAAGGCGTTCACCGGCACGGTCGAGCCGAGCGAGGCCGACCACCTCGACGAGAAGCGCCTGACCGCGTGGATGGAAGCCAACGTCGAAGGGTTCGCGGGGCCGCTGACGCAGGGCAAGTTCAAGGGCGGGCAGTCCAACCCGACCTACAAGATATCGACGCCGGGCAAGAACTACGTCCTGCGCCGCAAGCCGTTCGGCAAGCTGCTTCCGAGCGCGCACGCGGTCGACCGCGAATTCAAGGTCCAGTCGGGCATGTACAAGACCGGCTTTCCGGTGGCGCGGCAGTTCGGGCTGTGCACTGACGACGCGGTGGTCGGATCGTGGTTCTACGTCATGGACATGGTCGACGGGCGGACGATCTGGGACGGCGCGATGCCCGGCGCTGCGCCCGAGGAGCGGCGCGCGGTGTACAACGCGATGGTCGACACCCTCGCCAAGCTCCACAATACCGATGTCGAGGCGGCGAGTTTGTCCGACTTCGGCAAGCCCGGCAACTACTTCGGCCGCCAGGTCGATCGCTGGACCAAGCAATACCGGCTTTCGGAAACCGAAGCGCTGCCGGCGATGGAGAAGCTGATCGAATACCTGCCGGCGACATTGCCCGAGCAGACGCGCACCAGCGTGGTGCACGGCGACTACCGCATCGACAACATGATCTTCGCGCATGATCGGCCCGAGGTGCTGGCGGTGCTTGACTGGGAGCTTTCCACCCTCGGCGATCCGATGTCGGACTTCACCTATCTCTGCATGATGTACGTGACCGAGAACGGCGGTCGCTCGGGTGTGATGGACCTTGACCGCAAGGCAATGGGCATCCCAGAGCTCGAGGAGGTGGTCGAACGCTACTGCGCCGCCACCGGCCGGGACGCGGTGCCCGACATGAACTGGTTCTTCGCCTACAACTTCTTCCGCCTCGCGGGCATTCTGCAAGGCATCAAGAAGCGCGTGATCGACGGCACGGCCAGCTCGGCGCACGCGAAGGCGCAGTCCGACCGCGTCGCGCCGCTGGCCGACAAGGCGTGGGAATACGCGAAGAGAGCCGGCGCGGCGGGCTAGCAGCCTGCCGCTAGAACTGCGCCGTCCACTTCAGCGCCACGCCCTTGTCGTCGGGCAGCGCGGCATAGTTGCCGGGGTCGGTGCGGTAGAACAGGCTGGCCGCGGCGTCTCCGCCCCACAGCGGACCGTGCCAGGTCAGCTCGCCGTCGATCTCGCGCCCCTGCGGCGCGAGCGAGAGCGAGCGCAGGCCATAGCCCGCGGTTTCGCTGCCGTAGTCGTACGAAACCGGCAGATCGAGGTTCAGCCCGCCGCTCTCGACGCGCAGCGGCTGCGAAACCCTGAGGCCGAGGAAATCGAACGGGCCGAACACCGCCTGCTTGCCGAGATCGACTGACCAGGCGCGGCTGACGAAGTTCGAACCGCTCGCGACCGCCCCCAGGCGCTGGGCGCGCGTCCAGCCCTGGCGGAACTCGCCGCCGAGCCGCCACCCGGGCGCGAAATGCCAGCCCGCCCCGGCGTCGAGGAACAGCGTGTCCGCCCCGCCCGCGCCGAACGCGTCATTCAGGTAGGCACCCAGTATCGTCCTGTCCTCGTTCAGCCAGGTCGCTCCCAGCGCGGTGTCGAGCGCTCCGAAGCGGCGGTCGGCGGTTAGAGCGTAGTTATGCGTGCCGCGGTGCTCGCGGTTGCGGCTGACCATGTCCTTCGCGTCGCGGAACGCGCCCAGCCACGCCTCACCGCTTTCGGCGCTGAACGTCAGGCCCCACGGCCCAAGCGTGTGGCGCAGCGCGAGCGAGGTGTCGCTGCTCGCCGCGAAGCCGTTGTCGCCGCGAGCCGAACCGGCGATCAGGAATGCCGGCCGGTCCTGTCCGGCGAGCTGCGCGACGAGGCCGTCCGCGCGTTCGCGATAGGCGAAGCCCACCTGCGTCGTCGGAGACAGCTTGAGCGCGGCATGCGCCGCCAGCACCCGCGCCGCCTCGGCATCTTCCTGAGTCAGCCGCAGCTGGCGCGCCCAGCCGGCGGTTCCATCGCTGGGATCGCCCACCGTGAAGGCGAGCGCGAGCTTCTCGCTGGCGGCGACCTTCTGCCGGCCCTCGGTGGCGACAGCGCCCGCCAGCCGCGGCGCGAGCGACGCTCCGCGCAGGCCCTGGCCAAGGTTGTAGTTGTAGGCGCGCTTGTACCCGTCGAGAACGACCGTGCTCAGGCCGGTCTGCGCGAACGCATCGCCCATCGATGGCGAACCGACCGCGGTGGTGTCCCCCAGCGAGACGGTGGTCGTCCCCCCGGCGAGAGTGGTCGTCCCTTGCGGCGCGAACGCGCGGGCGATGTCGAGAATGCCCCTGCCGTAGACCGCATCGGTCCCGGCCGCCCCGGCATCGCGCGCGCTGCTCAGCAGGATCTTGACGATCTGCGCCCCGGTGAGGTTGGGAAACGCCTGCGCCAGGAGGGCGACCGCACCGGCCACTTGCGGAGCCGAGAAGCTGGTCCCGGAAAACAGCGTGACGTACGATCCCGTGGCGTCGGTCTCCACCTTCATCACGCCGTTCTCGTAGACGCAGCAAATGCCTTCGCCGCGCGCGGTAAGAAAGGCGTCGGCCAGCGAACCGGCGCGGTTGCTGAAGTCTGAAATGACCCCTTGATCGTCGACCGAGCCGACGATGATCACGTTGCCGCCGCCTGCCTGCAGCAGGCCCGCCGCGAACGGATCGGGGTTGTTGGGGTCGACGCCCGCGTCGGTGGAACCGCCGTCGTTGCCGGCCGAGATCACCACCACGATGCCGGCCGCCGCGGCGCGCTTGACCGCCGCCTGCAGATCGGCGCTCGGCGGGCTGCCGCCGAGGCTGAGGTTGATGACCGTCGCCTTGGCGGCAACCGCCCGGTCGATCCCGGCGGCGATCGCCGGGTCGTCGAACACGCAGCCGCTCTTGGGGTCGCTGTCGCTCTGGGTGGCGCAGCTGCCGGGCTGGTCGGCGCGCAAGGCGAGGATGGTCGCGCCGTACGCCATGCCGACGACGCCGGTGTTGTCGCGCGCCGCGGCCGCGACCATCGCCACGTCGGTACCGTGGTCGTCCTCTGCGTTGATCGTCCGATTGCCCGCCACGTCGGCAGAGGCCGAGCTGATCCGCCCCCGAAATTCGGGGCTGTCGATGTCGATGCCGGTGTCCACGATGGCAATCGTCTTGCCCTGCCCGGTATCGCCTTGCTGCCAGGCGGTCACCGCGTTGTGGAATCCGGGACCGTCCGAGCGGCGGAATTCTGCGGTGTCGAAGCTGGCCGCCGGGGTCGGGGTGGGCGACGGGGTCGGCGACGGGGCGGGAGCAGGCGTTGGCGATGGCGTCGGCGCGGGCATGGGTGCCGGCGTGCTGATCACGCCGCCGCCCCCGCCGCTTCCGCCGCCGCAGCCCGCCAACAGCGCCAGCGCAGACAGCGCGCAGCTCACATGCAGCGCCGAAGCGCGCGAATCCCGCTTGACCATCGCAACCCTCGTCGTCGTCGTGTCCTCCCCTCTTAGCACGCGGGGATAAAGCGATCCTGAACGCAGCGCGGCCAAGCCGTTGTAAGCAAAGGCGCGGCGCACGAGTTCCTTGCCCGCCCGCTGTGCGCCCGCTAGCAGCGCGGCGCAAGGCTGCTGCCAGGGGAACTGCAATGATCGACGATCTGCGCCAGGCTATCGAGCACGCGTGGGAGCGCCGCGCGGAGGTGACGCCGTCGAGCACCGATGTGCGCGCGCCCGTAGAGACCGCAATTGAGTTGCTCGACAGCGGCCGTGCGCGGGTCGCCGAGCCGGACGGCGCCGGCGGATGGCGGGTCAACCAGTGGCTCAAGCAGGCGGTGCTGCTGAGCTTCCGGCTCAACGACAACGCCGTGATCGAAGCCGGCAGCGGCGGGGCGCCGGCGTATGACAAGGTTCCATCGAAATTCGCCGGGTGGGGCGAGAACCGCTTCCGCGACGCCGGCTTCCGGGTGGTGCCCGGCGCCATCGCGCGGCGCGGCAGCTTCATCGGCAAGGGCGTCGTGCTGATGCCCAGCTTCGTCAACATCGGCGCCTGGATCGGCGAAGGAACGATGGTCGATACCTGGGCGACGGTCGGCAGCTGCGCGCAGATCGGCAACCACGTGCACCTCTCCGGCGGCGCGGGGATCGGCGGCGTGCTCGAACCGCTTCAGGCGGACCCGGTGGTGATCGAGGACGGCTGTTTCATCGGCGCGCGATCCGAAGTGGTCGAGGGGGTGCGCGTGTGCGAAGGCTCCGTGCTGTCGATGGGCGTGTACCTCGGCGCCTCGACCAAGATCGTCGACCGCGCGACGGGCGAGGTCCACATCGGCCGCGTGCCGCCGTTCTCGGTGGTCGTGCCGGGAGCGATGCCCGGCAAGCCGCTGCCCGACGGCAGCCCCGGCCCGAGCCTCTACTGCGCGGTGATCGTCAAGACCGTCGACGCTCAGACCCGCGCCAAGACCGGCATCAACGAGCTGCTGCGCGACTAGGAACGTTCCCCGCGGGCAATCGTAGTTTCCCACGCACCAGGTTGTGCGACGTGGGAGCTACAGGTCATGGAACGCCGCGGCGAACAGATAGTCCAGAACGAAACCGAGGCGACCGGCGCGTCCAAGGAAGGCGTCGTGCGCTGGGTGCTGACGATCGGCCTGCTGCTGGCGATCGTGCTGCTGTCGATCATCTGGATCAGCGGCGCACTGACCAATGGCGATGTCGAGAGCGAAGAAAACGTCAGCGAAAAGATCGCCGTCCAGAAGGACGACGCCGGTGTGACCGACAGCTCCACCGCGCCCACCTTCGGCGCGGAGAGCGGCGCTTCCGCCGCTCGCGCCAGCGGGTCGCCCGGCGCGCAGTAAACCCATGAGCGGATCGGGCAACTCGTTTCGCAGCGGCGCCAAGGTCTCGTGGGATTGGGGCGCCGGTCACGCGAAAGGGCGCGTGAGCGAACGGTTCGAGCGCCGGGTTCAGCGGACGATCAAGGGCAAGAAGATCGTGCGCAACGGAAGCGCGAAGAACCCCGCCTACCTCGTCGAGCAGGACGACGGCGACACCGCTCTCAAACTCGGATCGGAACTGGACGCAGTCTAGCAGGAGACCGGCGATGCCCGCCAAATCGAAAGCCCAGCAGAAAGCCGCGGGAGCGGCGCTCTCCGCCAAGCGCGGCGACACGAAAGTCTCAGAATTGCAAGGCGCCTCGAAGCAGATGTATTCCTCGATGTCCGAAAACGAGCTCGAGGATCTCGCCGAAACCAAGCGCAAGGGCTTGCCCGACAAGAAGTCCGACGACTGACTGCGACGGGTCGCGCACCTTTGGGCTCGCTCGATCGGTTCGTCGAAGCGCAGGCGGATGGCGTGTACGAGCGGGCGCTCAGTGAACTGCGCAATGGCGAGAAGCGCAGCCACTGGATGTGGTTCGTCTTCCCGCAGATCGCCGGGCTGGCCCGCAGCGAAACCGCGCACCGTTTCGCCATCGCGGACCGCGTGGAGGCAGAGCGTTACCTCGGCCATCCGCTGCTCGGCGGGCGGCTCGACGAATGCAGCGGCGCGATGCTCGCGTGGTCGGGCAGGCGCACGGCCGAGGCGATCCTCGGCGCAGTCGATGCACTCAAGTTTCGCAGTTCGATGACCTTGTTCGAGGCCGTCTCGCAGCGTCCCGCGCCGTTCGGCCCCGCGATCGAGGCGTTCTACGCGGGCGCTCGCGATCCGCATACGCTGGAGCGCCTATGACCAACTTGCCGAGCGACCAGCAGATCATCGAGGGCACGTTCAACGAGCAATTGCTGGTCGGCGCCGGCATGATCGCGCTGTGCGTGGTGATCCACGGCGTGGGCCTGTTCACCCTCAACCGGGCGATGCACAGCGAGGTTGCCGAGGAGCGGATCAAGCGGCTCGAGGCGCTGAGTCTGCGCGGAACGCTGTTCACGCTGCTGACGGTATTCGCGCTGATCGCCATTCACTTCGTCGAGATCTGGCTGTTCGCCTTCCTTTACGATTATGTCGGCGCGCTGAAGAGCTTCCAGAGCGCGCTCTATTTCTCGACCATCAGCTACTCGACGATCGGCTACAGCGACGATGCCATCGCCCGCGCCTGGCGGATGGTCGGAGCGCTGGAAGGCATCCTCGGGATCATCCTGCTGGGCTGGTCGACCGCCTTCTTCGTGCGTCTGCTGGGCCGCCTGGAAGGCGACGGCAGAGGTCCGCAATCCCGCGGCGAGCGCGACGACAGCGGCTGACGAGCCTTAGCCCAGCCGCTCCGCCAAGGCGATCGCGGCAGCAGGCGCGCGTTCTTTCGCGCCGTTGATGCACAAGGCGTAAACATCGCCGCCGCGTCCCTCACTGTCCGCGCGCTGCCCGGCATAGGGCACGTCCGCCGGCGCCTCCCCCGCGGCCCACGAGCGGCACAGGCCGGCAATCCGGTCGAGCTCTTCGGGCGGGTATCCCGTAACGCAGTCGCTGCTCATGCTCTGCAGCCGCAGATAGGCAAAATCGGCGGTCCGGTCGGCGATGAGGCAGCGGCTGTCCTTCTCCGACCACACGATGGCGACGCCCGCCGCGCGGGCGATGTCGACGAACTCGGCGCAGGCGAAGCTTTCGTGGCCGACCTCGATGGCATGCCTCAGCGGGAGACCCGCGTATTCGCCGGGCAGCAAGGCGAAGAAGGCGGCCAGGTCCTTCGCCTCGAACCGCTTGGTCGCGGCCAGCTGCCACATGATCGGGCCGAGCTTGTCCTTGAGCTCGGCCAGGCCTTGCGCGAAGAAGCTGCCGATCGCCTCGCCCGCGCTCGCCAGCACCTTGCGATTGGTGACGAAGCGCGATCCCTTGAGCGTGTAGACGAAGCCCGCCGGCGCAACCTCGCGCCAGGCGGCGAAGCTGGCGGCGTTCTGCCGGCGATAGAAGGTAGCGTTGATCTCGATCACGCCGACCGCGCGGGTGGCGAAGGCCTGCTCGTCAGCCTGGCGCAGACCTTGCGGATAGAACGTGCCCCCGCGCCACTCCGCGTAAGTCCAGCCGCCTGTGCCTGTACGAATGCTCATCGGAGACGGGTTATCGCATGAAGATCGCACAGACCACAGGAACCGAATTGCGCGCTTGGCGTCCAATAGCGCGGACGGGTCGCAGAGGACGATTGTGGCAATGCCCGTGGAAGCCGTGTGGAACGATCAGGTGATCGCCAGCAGCGACGATACCGTCGTCGTCGAAGGCAACCACTATTTTCCGCGCGAGGACGTGGACCCGACGGTGCTCGAGAAGAGCGACACCACCAGCATCTGCCCGTGGAAGGGCACCGCGCATTACTTCACGCTCGATGTCGAAGGCGAGCGGAACGAGGACGCCGCGTGGTACTACCCCGACCCCAAGCCCGAGGCCGCCAGGATCAAGGACCGCATCGCCTTCTGGAAGGGTGTCGAAGTCGCCGAAGCATGAGCCTCGCCCTTCACCAAACGAAAAGGAACCACGCATGACGAAGACGCTGTCCGACATCTCGGAAGCCATGAAGTCGATCGACTTCTGCACGCTCGCCACTCACGCGCCGGGCGGGACCATCGGCGCGCGCCCGATGAGCAACAACCGCGAGGTCGACTACGACGGCGACGCGTGGTTCTTCACGTACCAGGACCGCCAGATGGTCGCCGACATCGAACGCGACGCGCAGGTCGGCGTGACGTACCTCGGCAGCGCGGGGCTGAAAGGCATCCTCGGCGCGCCAGGCCAGTTCATTCACGTCGAGGGACAGGCGAAAGTGATCCGAGACAAGGCGCGCTTTGCCGAGCATTGGGACACCTCGCTCGACCGCTGGTTTCCCGATGGCATCGACACGCCGGGCACGGTAATGATCGAAGTCAGCGCCAGCCGCATCCACTACTGGGACGGGGAGGACGAAGGCGAAGTGAGCCTGGGGGACAAGAAAGCCTGGACCGAGGGTCCGTGATCCGCGCGGCCGCGCGCTGGCTGCTCGCGCTGTTCTATGCGGTGGCGGGCTATTTCCACCTCACCGCGCCCGGCCCCTTCCTCAAGATCATGCCGCACTGGGTCCCGGCCGCGCCGAGTGTCGTGATGTGGACCGGGGTGGCCGAACTGGCCGGGGCGGCGGGGCTGATGCAGCCGTTTTCGCGCGACTTGCGCCGAGCGGCAGGAGTGGGCCTTGCGCTCTATGCGCTGTGCGTCTGGCCGGCCAACGTGAACCACATGCTGACGGACTTGGCCCGGCCCGATCATGGCTGGGGCCTTGCCTATCACATCCCGCGCATGCTTGCGCAGCCGGTCCTGATCTGGCTGGCCTTGTGGGCGAGCGAAGCGACCGACTGGCCCCTCGCCCGCCCAAGCAATGCGGATAGCCGGCGTTAGCTCATGTGCTTCGAGACGGCGCCGGTCATCTTGAACATCGAGATCTGGTCCGCCCCGGTCACCTTGCCGAGCGCACCGTCGGGATTGATCATGCGCTTGTCGGTGGTGTCCTGCAGGCCGTTCTTCTTGATGTAGTCCCACACCTTCGAGGTAACCTGCGCGCGGGTCATCGGGCCCTTGCCCACGACCGCTTCGAGATCGGGCGTCAGGTTGACGGGCTTCTGCAGTGCATTGTTCTTGCCAGCCATCGATTTAATCCTTTCCTGCTTGGCGTTGTGCGTAACTAGTCGAAATCTTCCTCGTCGGTCCAGTCGCCCGCGCCGTCATCCACATCCCGTTCGTAGGTCCCGGTGAGCACGGCCGCCGCGATCACGTGCCCCTCCATCGCCGCGAACAGCTCCGTGCGGCCCGCGCCGGGCATCAGCGCCAGCGGGAGATCGAGCGCAAACAGCTGGAACACGTAGTCGTGGCTGCCGTGTCCGGTGGGCGGATCGGGGAGCAGCCACTCGGAATTGCGGAACGAGTTCTTGCCCACCCGCGGCGGAGTCTCGCCTTCGAGCAGCTGCCCCTTCTGCGGCGGCAGGCCCCACACCAGCCAATGCACGAACGGCTCGGGCGCCGGAGCATCGGGGTCCTCGACCACCAGCACCAGCTCCTGCGCGCCGGACGGCGGCGCGGTCCACTCGAGCGGCGGCGCGACGGCATCCTCCTCGTCCGCCGTGAACGAAGGGTCGAGCGGTTCGCCGTCCTGGAACGCGGCGCTCTTCAGGCTGAACCCGCCGCGGCCGAGCATTCCTTCATCCGCCAGCCTGGCGATCGCGAGCTTCGCATGGCCGGCGCGCACGGTCTTGAGCGCCTTGCCGAGCCAGCCGGGGACGTGTTCGAGCATTTCCGGGTCTACCTCCTGCGCCTCTCCTAGGGGCAAAGATCGAGGCCGGTCGAGTGCCGCCGCGAGGAATTGGGCGCTTTTTCGCCTGCGAAGCTGTGGATTCGCTACGCTTTGCCCCAAAAATTCAAGCGCCTGCTTGCCCTGCGCCGATGGCGGGAGCATTCTTCGTCCGCCCGCGAAGGGCACGGCGGATGGCGCGGGCTGTCCGCAAGGGAGGGATTTCGATGGGCATCGGTCGCACTTCGCTCACGGTAGCACTCGCTGGCGCGCTCGCGGCGTGCGGAGGCGGCGGCGGATCGAGCGCCAGCGGAGGCAGTAGCGGCCCGATCGCCGGAACTCCGACGCCGAGCCCCACTGCGACGCCTGCCGCATGCTCGCTGAGTGCCCGCGAAGACTGGGTGAAGGCGCAGATCGACGAGTGGTACCTGTTCCCGGACCTGGTCGACAACACGGTCAACAAGGCGAACTATTCGAACGTCCAGGACTACATCGACGCGCTGCTGGCGCCGGCGCGCGCGCAGTCGAAGGACCGCTACTTCACCTACATCACCTCGATCGCGGAAGAGAACGCGTTCTACAATTCGGGCTCGAGCGCCGGCTTCGGCGTGCGCCTCGGCTACGACACCGCCAACAACCGGGTGTTCGTGCTCGAATCCTTCGAAGGGGCGCCGGCGCTCGGCGCGGGCATCGATCGCGGCACCGAGATCCTCGCAATCGGGTCCAGCTCCTCGAGCCTGCAGAACGTGAGCACACTGATGGCGAGCGGCGGTCCGCAGGCGGTGGTCGACGCGCTCGGCCCCTCGACTGCAGGCCTCACCCGCGTGCTGCGGATCTCCGCCGGCGGAGTGACCCGCGAGGTCTCGATCAGCAAGACCGACTACTCGCTCGATCCGGTGTCCGACCGCTACGGCGCCAAGATCATTCAGGATGGCGCCAAGCAGATCGGCTACCTCAACTTGCGCACCTTCATCGACACCGCCGATCCGAACCTGAGGGACGCGTTCGCCAATTTCCGCGCGCAGGGGATCACCGAGGTGATCGTCGACTTGCGCTACAACGGCGGCGGGCTGGTGTCGATGTCCGAGCTGCTCGGCGACCTGCTCGGCGGCAACCAGGCGGGCAAGGTGTTCGACTACACGACGTTCCGCGACAGCAAGGCGGCCAACAACGAAGTCGCCACCTTCACCAGCCAGCCCCAATCGATCGGCGCGACCAAGATCGCCTTCATCGGCCTCGGCGGCACCGCTTCGGCGAGCGAGCTGGTGATCAACGCCTTCGTTCCCTACCTCGGCAACAACATGGCGCTGGTGGGATCGAATACCTACGGCAAGCCCGTCGGCCAGATCGGGCTGGACAAGACCGAGTGCGACGACCGCCTGCGGGTGATCGCCTTCAAGCTCGAGAACGCCAATCAGCAGGGCGAATATTTCAACGGCTTGGCCGGAGTGGTGCCCAACACCTGCGCGGCCACCGACGACATCACGCACCAGCTCGGCGATCCGAACGAGACAATCATCAAGACCGCGATCGATTTCCTCGACGGCCGCACCTGCACGCCGATCACCGCGAGCGGCCAGAGCACGCTGTCGATCAAGCCCAGGAAGGACCTGCTGACGCCCGAGCGCCCGCGTGCGGCGCAGCGCGAAGTGCCGGGATTGTTCTAAAGCCAAGCCGCGCGGTCAGCGCGCCGCGCGTTGCCTTTCGGCGGCGGAGGGCACGATGTTCTGCAGCGCGACTTCGATGACCCGGCTGGAGCTCGCCGGCTTGGGGACGAGCCGCGCATCGAGCGCGTGGATCTGCTCGTTCTGCCGCTCGAGATCGCCGGAGTGCAGAATGTAGGGAATGCCGAGCCGCTTGAGCTCTCGCGCCACCGGCAGGCAGGTCTCGCCGTCCTGCAGGGTGACGTCGAGCACCGCGACATCCGGCTGCACCGGCGCGGCGCCGAGGTGGCCGAGCGCCTGCTCGACGGTGGTGGCGATGAGGCAGCGGCAGCCATGATCGCGCGCCGCCAGTTCAAGGTCCATCAGGATCAGCGGCTCGTCCTCGAGCAGCAGAATCGTGCAATCGTCGTTCACGCGTTCTTCCGGGGAAGCCGGGCACAGGGCGGCGTCAAGCGGGCGTGACGCGTCTCTTCGGTCATGTGGTAAGCGGCGTCCCTGCCCATCCATCGGGTCCAACGGGGGAGGAACGCCGGTTAACGCGCGCGGTTCCCCGGCGGCTAACGAATGCGATCAGGCGGTGGGTACCAGCCGCAAGTTCTCGAGCAGGGCCTCCAGGTGCGCGCGGCCCAGCCGGCTCCAGACGTTGTAATCGCATTGCTGCCCCGCCACGCGCACGTATGCCAGCGAGTTAAGGCCGCGCCCATCGGGATTGTCTTCCGGGTAGGCCTCAGCCCCTTCCACGCCGTAGCCGGCGAACGCCGGCTGCGGGACTTGCGGTACCGTGCGGAACAGCGGCCATTGGTCCATGAGACGCGCGCGCTGAGCGGCCTCGTCGCCCGCGTCTTCCGGCAGCAAGCCCGTTCCGGCGATGCCAAAGGCGCTGCGCACGCCCGGCCGGTCGAACGCCACCCCCCAACCGCCCGAAAACACCGCGCTGCGCGGCGCCCCTTCGCCCGCCGCATCGGCGGTGAACGAGAGCGGCGCGCACGCGGCGCGGTTGTCCGCCTTGCGCCACTCGGCAAGCACGAGCTCGCTCGCGGCGAGCTTAGCCGGCTGCTTCGCGGCCTCCGCCTGCGGGGCAGAGGCCGGATGCGAGTCGCTCCACCCGCAGCCTTCGCGCTGATCGTCTCCGATGACCAGCGTCGCCACGAACGGATAGAGGCGGTCGCGCATCCCGTCGCTGCACTTGCCCTTGGTGAGCGCGAGCGTGAACCGCTGGCCCTGCCAGGTGCCGCTCCACGAGACGCCGCCGCGCCCGCCGAACCGCTGCACCGCGATCCGGTCGCCCTGCGGATTGTCGGGCGTCGAGTAGGTCAGCGCGCTGCCGCTCACCTCGCCGCCCCAGAACGGTTCGGTTCCGGTGAAGTGGGCGGTCTCCTGCGGCGAGATTTCCGAGAACGGCTGATTTTCCTGCTGCTCGCCCGAGGCGGTCACGTCGCGGCTCGGCGCGGAGGCGCCGTGGCACCCGGCGGCAGCCAGCGCGAGTGCGGCTGCGATTGGCATTCGGTGGCGGGCAGCGGACATACGGGCTCCTTTCGCGGCCGGGGGTGCCCCACTCGGAGGGCTTGGAACACATGCGGCGCATGCGGCGTTGAAGCAACCAAAGCAGACACGCATAGTTGCAAAGGATTGCGAGCATGGAGCGTTCCCACATGGTGGTGGGCGTTTGTGCGGTCGCGCTCGCCGGCGCGGCCACCGGAGCCTCGATCAACACCACGCCCATTCACGATGCCATCGGCGGCCTCACCATCGCCTCTCAACACCCCGCACCGGCGCCGGGCCCTGACGCCTACGCCCGCGATGCCGCGCCGGTCGACCAGTACGCCCTC
This sequence comes from Tsuneonella sp., assembly GCA_051958885.1. GTDB lineage: Bacteria > Pseudomonadota > Alphaproteobacteria > Sphingomonadales > Sphingomonadaceae > Tsuneonella. The sequence goes on along the minus strand of JBQCFR010000113.1, from coordinate 5,044 downwards.
GTCACGCCGCAAGGGCGGTTCGAAGTCGGCGAGCTGCGCGATCGCGGGCTCTACAGCCAGCAGCGCTTCGGCGGCTACTGGCGCGATGCGGTCTATCACGAGCCCTCCTACGCCGTCTCTCCGCCCGACTATCGCTACGTCGACGAGGACAGCGATCCTCCCTCCGCTCCGGCGCAGGCCGCATCGGACCCCGGCGGCGATGGGCTGGACGAGGCTGACGCCTTGCCGCCGCCCCGCGTTGCCGCGGTCAACGCCAAGCCGCTTGCCCCGCCGGTGGAGCAGCCGGTCGCGATCCCGGTGAAGCCGCGGATGATCGACGTCAGCGCGGTGCTCGCCAGCCGCTGACGCGCCGCCCTAGCCGGCCTAGCTCTTCGGCGGCCAGTTGTGCGACAGCAGCTTGACCGTCACCCGGGCCGTGGCGACCGCGGTCCCGGCATTGTCGCGCATCGGGAATTCGGCGACGTAGCCCGCCGAGCCCTTGCGCTGCAGGTCCGCCAGCAGTTCGTCCTGCTGCGCCTGGGGCAAGCCAAATTCGGCCGCCACGTCGCTCGCGGCCATGCGGTGGAAATCGACGTAGATGTCCTTGATGATCGGGAAGTAGAGCGCCGGATCGAGCAGGGCGATGCCCGGCGTCGCGGCGACCGCTTCGGCCAGCACCGTGAGCGCGCCCAAGTACATCACGCCGACGTGGTTCTCGTTGCCGGCCAGCGGCATCACCAGTTCGGACCGTTCGGCCGAGGCGGCGCGGCGGCGCAGGCCGGTACGCTCCACGAAGGCGACGGTGAACTTGGGGCTTTGCTCGGTCTCGCTCATCGGTACTCCCTTCCGGCGTCCTGCCGCACGGCTATCGCATAGCGCGCGCCTCGCGCGGCCTCGCAAAACAAATGACGCGTGCAGGCTATTCCGCCGGAGCGCCCAGGGCTTCGGCGTGCGCGGCGGCTTCATTGGCCTCGGCCGCGCGGCGCTCGGCGCGCTCGGCTTCTGCCTTGCCGCGGTCGAGCTGGACCTTGCGCGCCTGATCGGCGAGCGCGCGCCAGGTCTTCTCGGCGCGCAAGTTGCGCTCGCGCACGTTGTCGAGGGTGGCCGCGCGAGCTTCCGCCGCGGCTTCGTTGGCGCGGGCGTCGTAGAATTCGTAAGTCTGGCTCATGCGGGTCCTCGGCGGTGAAGATGGCGGGGCCAATCCCCCTCCCGCCGCGCGGGAGGGGGCGGCGTATCAGTCGGCGCTCGACAGGTTGACGGCGCTTTCCTTGCCGTTGCGGCCGCGCTCGACTTCGTAGTTCAGGCGCTGCTCCTTGTTCAGTGTCTGCATCCCCGCGGCCTGGACGGCGGTGATGTGAACGAAGCTGTCGGGCGAGCCATCGTCGGGCTGGATGAAGCCGTAACCCTTGTCGGCGTTGAAGAATTTGACGGTGCCAGTCTTGGCCATGAGTGTTTCCTTTCAAGAAACGGGTGCGCGGATAGGCAGAATTGCCCGGCCGGCCGTGCGTCGGTTCGTCAATCGAAAGGAAGTCGTCGTCTAATTTGCGCACCCCGCGGTAAAGCGGAAAGCGGTCGTCAAAAGCCGAAGTCCGTCGCAAAATTCGACGTCAGCCCGCGCGGCTTAGCACGAGTCCGGCCAATCGCCTAATCCGGGCCCGTTCGCGGCCGCGCTGTCACACCTGTCACAGTGTCCAGGGCGTTTGGTGTCGCCTTGCGCGGGAAAGCGTCACCTTGCCGCGATGCGGTGTCGCCTTGGCTGCCAAAGGCGTCGCCTTGGCCGCGCGATGTGTCGCCTTGCGGCGGCCCGGCGGCGCCCGCCGGAGCGCTCGCGCGCCAGTGGTCGAGCGCGGCGAGGCCCGGCCCGTCCCACTGCGAGCGCAGCCGCTGCCGGCTCGCCGCGGCACGCGCGCGAATGCCCTGCTTGCGCGCGCCTTCGAACGCGGCGCGGAACTTCGGCCCATCGAGCCGCGCGCGCAGCTTGTAGGCCGCCTGCCGGCTCATCCCCACCGCCCGCGCGGCCTCCGCCACGTGCCCGCACCGGGCGAGCGCGTCGAGAAACGCCATGACCTTGGGCACGGTCCAGCGGTAATCGGCATTGCACTGGCGCGGCTTGCGCGCGGGCGGCGGTGGTGAGGGTTTACCGGGCGTGTCCATGGAGCAGGATAAGCCACATCAGAGACGCTGTAGGAAAGCGGTATCGCACGGCGCGCCGCGTTGCCGCCACTCGTTTTACGAATAGGCAAAGTAATCGCGCTATCGCCTCGGCAATGGAGACGGTGAACTTCCTGCTCGATCGCCCGGTGGCGCTGCTCGTCGTGCTGGCCATCGGCGCGCTGATCGGCGCTGCGGTCGAACGGGCGATCGAGAAAGCGGACCGTGAGCGGCGTAAAGCCTACTGGCGTGGGCGCAACCATCGGACGAACGGCCACACGGCGAAGACGGCCGCGGTCCCGGTCAAGGAACCGGAGATGCGCGCAGCCGATGTCGCTGCCGACCAGCTCAAGCTGGTGAGCAAGGCGCGGTTCACCGCGCGCCCGCTGCTCAACCGGTCGGAAGCCAAGGTGTTCGACGCGCTCGACAAAGCCGTGATCGCGCGCAATCCGGGGTGGCAAGTGATGGCGCAAGTGAGCCTGGGCGAGATTCTCGCCAGCCCCGACCAGGACGCTTACCTCGCCGTCAATTCGAAGCGCGTCGATTATGCCCTGATGGACGAGAACGCCTGCGTGGTTCATGCGCTCGAGTACCAGGGGAGCGGCCATCACCTCGCGCCCTCCGCCGCGGCGCGCGACGCGGTGAAGAAGGAAGCGCTGCGCAAGGCGGGGATCGGCTATCACGAGGTGGTCGCCGGGCACACCACGCCAACCGATCTCAAGCGATTGGTCGATAAGCTCGTGCCGGCGGCGGGGAGTGAGCGGGCAGCCTGATCCTGGGTTGACGCGCTGCTACATCCGCTCGCCGGGCAGCGAGCTCGCCTGCCGCACCCAGGCGGCGAACTGCTCGCCGAGTTCCTCTCCCTCGCGCACGTGGTGGTAGCGTACCGCCGGGTACTTCGAGGCGTGCGCTGGCGGCGGGGCGAGCTGCGCCCCGTTAAAGAAGGTGACCTTCACGTACCGCTCGAAGCAGTGGAACGAGAGGAACCAGCAGTCCTTTTCCGTCCCGTAGAACGGCGAGTTCCACTTTACCGCCTTCCGCACGCCGGGCACCTCGGCCGAGACCACCGCGTCGATCGCCCGGGACGCGGCGTGCTTCCATCCGCCCGGGCCGGTGGCTGGCACCGTGGCGAGCCAGGCCTCGACGACCGCGTCGCCATGGCCCTTGGGAATTTGCGGATTGCCGCCCGCGAGGAGCCTGGGACCGCTCATCGCTTATTCGTCACGCAGGTGCTGGCGGAACCAGTCGGCGAGCTCGTCTTCGGATAGTTCGCCGGCGGCCAGGGCCAGGAAAGCGACCACCAGCTCGGCGTCGCTCGCGCTCAGGCGATGTCCGTTGAGCACGAGGAAGGTTTCCGACACGACCGCCGCGGTGCGCTTGTTGCCGTCAATGAAGGGATGGTTGCGGGCGATGCCGTAGGCGTAGGCCGCGGCGAGCGCGGCAATGTCGGGCTCACCGTATTGCGCAAGGTTTCGCGCGCGCATCATCGCGCTTTCGAGTGCGCCGGGATCGCGCACCCCTGCGGGCCCGCCGTGTTCGGCAAGCTGCTCGCCATGCGCCGCCACCGCCACATCCGTGGCGATCCAGTGCCATTCCTCGCCCATGTTACTTCGCGAGTTCGCGCAGGGCTTGCTTGCGGCGCGCCATCACCTCGCGGGCGGCGGCCATCTGGGCTTCAAAATCAGGTTCCTCAACCGACAGCTCGATCCCGCGCGGCGTGGTGACGACCGAAAGCGTTCCACCGACCTCGGTGCCGAGCAGTGTAAGCAGCTCCTTCGGCAGGACGATGCCGGCGGAATTGCCGATGCGGGTGATCTTGAGCGTCGCGTTCATACGGATGTTATAACGCTAGACAAGGCCGCCATGCAAGAGCCGCGATCAACCGAGGCCAAACAGGAAGGCGAGGAACAGCACCAGGAACAAGGCGTCGCCCGCCAGAATCCAGCCAAGCCCGCGCACGGCTTGCGGGCCGCGCGCGGCGGGAGCCATCAGCGCGACGACGCCCGCCTTGCCAAGCACGCCCGCCCACAGCATGGGCCCGAACCGCACCGGATCGAGCGCGGCGACCGCGTAGACCACGCCGAATGCGGTCACCAGCAGGCAGATCACCCGCCCCTCGCGCGCCGCGCCGGGCTGGAACAGGCCACCCGCGCCGATCACGAAGTTGTAGGCCGCCGCGGCCCAGAACACGAGCTGCCAGACCGTCATTGCGGTTCACCCCCGCCCTTGGCTGCCCGGATTACCGTGGATCCGGCGGGTTCGCCAGCCCGCTGCGGCGGCGCGCGCAGCGCGGGCTCAATCGATGATCTCGGGCCCGCCCTCGGCCTCCATCCGCGCGAGCGCGGCCTTCATCTCGGCAAGCCGCTCCGGCGGGTGCGGCTCCCACTCGTCGACCTCGCCGACGATCCGCAGCGGCTCGCGGCTGCGGTAGGACTGGGTCATGTTGCCGGGGAATTTGTTGTCGGTGAGGTTGGGATCGTCCTCGAACGCGCCAGTGGGCTCCACGATGTAGATGCGCTCCCCGCCCTCGCCCTTCGCCAGCTCCGCCCCCCAGGTCGCCGCGTCGAGCGTGCCCGAGAAGTAGATCCACGACAGCTTGCGGTCGGCGTAGTTGGAGGTGAAGCCCGGCCGCAGCAGGTCACCGATGGTGAGATCGGCGCGGGTACCGTGGTAGAAGGGGCCGGTGGCGTCCCTGGCGTAGGTCATGGGCAGTGCCCGAGCAATAGCGCGGCGACAGGTCAAGCGCGACGCGTCGCACCGGCCCGTTTGCAAGGCGTGGCCGATCGGCGCAGCGTGGCCGCATGACCGAGCCGGCCCTCGAGGCCAGCGCCGCGCGCTACGCCACCTTCGCCGAGTTCTGGCCGTTCTACCTGCGCGAGCACTCGCACCCCCGCACCCGCGCGCTGCACTATCT
>JBQCFR010000112.1:0-10163 GCA_051958885.1 Tsuneonella sp. | reverse complement strand
GCGGCGCGATGAGCGCGGACACGTCGGCCGCTTTGCCCTGGAACGCATAGACATTCGCGACCGCGCGCGCGGAATCGCGGCACACGACGGCCCACCGCCGGTCGAACATCGTCTGACGCGCGGGGTTGCCGATGCTGCGATCCTGGACCTGACACAGGATGCCTTCGCCGCTGCCGATCGGGAAGCTGTCGCGCAGGAGAACCGGCGTGCCCTGGGCGAGCGCGGGCGGGGACAGCGCGAGGCCGAGCGGTATCGCGGCTGCGAGGACAGCGACCTTTCTGCGCACGCTTCTACTCCCCCAAATGCAACGTTCCGCCGGAATGATTTCCGACGTTCGGTGCGACCGCCCGTTATCGTTTTGGGACCCTGAGTATCGTTATGGGCGCTTGATCGACAATCCGCGCGACTCGGGACATAGCCCATTTTGGGGTGTTTGTGCAGCTTTGCGCGCAGACATGCGCGGGGATTAAAACCCTGCGAAGCGAACCACTTCGCCGAGCGGAGCGCGCGCGACCGGAAACTGGTTCACCGCCGCCGCGGGATCGCGCCAGCCAATCGCGAGACCGCAGAAGAATATGTGATCGTCAGGCAGCTCGACCACTTCGCGAATCTGCCGGTTGTACACCGCCCATGCCTCTTGCGGGCAACTGTCGAGCCCGTCCTCGCGCAGCAGCAGCATCACCGATTGCAGCCACATCCCGACGTCCGCCCATTGCGGCGGTCCCATGTAGCGAGGGGTGTGCACCAGCATCAGCACCGGGGCGCCGAAGGCGCGGAAGTTGTTCGCGAACCAGGCGAGCCGCTTGGGCTTGTCCTCGCGCGGGATCTCGAGCGCCCCGTACATGTCCTCGCCCACCCCGCGGCGGCGCTGTTCGTAGACTCCGTCGAGCTCCGGGGGATAGATCGCGTATTCGGGCGAATGCGCGGCGCGGCCTTGCGGGAACACGCCGGCGACTGCTTCGAGCAAGTTCGCCAGCGGCTCCCCGCTGAGCACCACCGCGTGCCACGGCTGGACGTTCCCGCCCGACGGTGCGCGCTGCGCCTTTTCCAGGACCCGCTCGATCGTGCCCGCATCGACCGGCCGGTCGAGAAAGGCGCGGACGGAACGGCGGGTTGCGACGGCTTCGGAGACGGACATGCTCATGGCCGCCACCTATCGCGCCCGCCGCCGGTTGCAACAGGTCACTTGCGCGCGATCCCCCACTCCATCCACCCCGCCCAGCGCGGCGCCTTGGCGAGGTATTGCTGGCCGAGCGGCTCGACCGAGAAGCCGCCGCCGCCGAGCGCCGGGCCGATCTGGCGGGTGAGGTGGCAGTTTCCGGCAAGATGCTTCCACACCGGCTCGATCCGACCCTGCCACTTGCGCGGAGCGGGATCGGGCGCGCGGCCATGTTCGAGGAACAGCAGCCGACCCCCGGGTTTCAGCACGCGTCGCATTTCCGCGATCGTGCGCGCGTGGTCGCTCACCGAGCAGAGCGTATAAGTGCACACCACGGTGTCGAAGCTGTCGTCGCCGAACGGCAGGGCTTCGCCGACGCCTTGGCGGATGTCGGTGTCCCACCCCTTGGCCTGCGCACTTCGCCGTGCCTGATCGAGCAGCGCCGCGCTGGGATCGACCCCGGCGAACGCGTTCACGCGGGCGGCATCGTAGTACTGCTGGTTGAGCCCGCCGCCGCAGCCGAGCTCGAGCACGCTGCCTTCGGCCAGCGGCACGAGCTTCGCCCGCAGTTCGCCAATCTCCTCCTGCCCGCAGCAGTAGGTGATGACCCGCGGGAGAATCCGTTGATCGTAGAACCGCCCCAGCCCCATCGCCTGTACCTCCTCCGAGCAAGCGCATCGTAGCGCTGGCGCGGTCGCTGGCAATCGTGCAAGGGCCCGTCGCGCATGAGCGAGCCCCTCACCGCCCTCGTCCTCGCCGGTTCGCGGCCCGGACCCGATCCGCTGCTCGCCGGAACGGGCCTCGCGACCAAGGCGCTGCTGCCGATCGCGGGCGTGCCGATGCTCGCGCGGACGTTGGCCGCGCTCTCGGCCGCACCCGAAGTCGGACGCATCCTGGTTGCCGCACAAGATCCGTCACCGCTCGCTGCCGACCCGGCGATCCGCAGCGCCGCGCAAGTGGAGTGGCGCCCTTCGCACGGCGGCATAGCCGACGCTGTGCTGGCGGCGCTCGCCGAAGTGCACGGTCCGCTGCTGGTCACCACGGCGGACAACGTGCTGCTGACCCCGGCGATGATCGCGCAGTTCGTGCGCGATGCCGGCGAGAGCGATGTCGCCGTGGGACTGGTGGAGCGCCGGACGCTCGCCGCCTCCGGCTACTCGACCCAGCGCACCTGGCTGACCTTTCGCGGCGGGCAATGGTCGGGCGCCAACCTGTTCCGGCTCGGCGGCCGCGAGGTCGAGCCGCTGGTCGCGTTCTGGAAAGCGATCGAGCAGGACCGCAAGAAAGGGTGGAAGATCGTCGGTGCGTTCGGCCCCGTCTTGCTGCTCGGCGCGGCGCTGCGGCTGATCGATATCCACGCCTTTGCGCGGCAGGCCGCGCGGCGCTTCGGCCTCACCGCCAGGGTCGTTTCGATGAAAGCGGCCGAAGCGTGCATCGATGCCGACAAGCCCTCCGACATCGCCGTGATCGAAGCGATCCTGGCGGCGCGCTAGGCGGGGCGCGGAGCGCCCGCGAACCGGCGCAGCACGAGCCAGACGATCGCGGTCATGGCGACGTAGCCGATGACCAGCCCCAGCGCGACCGCCCACGCCACGCCCACCGGCCCGTATCCCACGAAGGCCAGCGTACCCCCGATGAGCGCAGCGACGGAGAGCGCACGCGCGATCAGCGGATACGTGGCGTGGCCGGTCGAATAGAGCACCGGCTCGTAGGTGACGCTGGCGAGCTCGAACGCGGCGCCGATAGCCAGCGGTAGCAGCACCGGCGCGGCGCGCACGAAGGGATCGCCGCCCATCAGCTCGAGCACCGGCTTGCCGAACAGCAGCGCGGTGACCGGCACCACCAGCCCCCCGACCCCGGCCATCAGGGTGCCCTGCCACACCAGCTTGCGGAACGCGTGCGCCTCGTGCGCGACATGGGCGAGCGCGAATTCAGGGAACACCGCGCGCGCGATGAGCTGGGAGAACCGGCTGATGCCCTGCGCCAGCTGGTCGGCGAACCGGTAAAGGCCCGCCGCGCTGGTGCCGAGGAAGTAACCCACCGCCAGCAGCGGCCCCTGCTTGTAGAACGCATCGAGCGTCGAGGCGCCGTAAGTCACCCCGAAGAACTTCGCGAGGCCCGGGTTCTCCCGCATCGTCAGCTTCCAGTGGCCGAAATGCATGAGGCGCAAGGCCTCGGGAACGAGCTTCCATGCGGCCAGCCAATAGAGCGCCGCCGAGAGCAAGTCGAAGAACGCCCATACGAACAGGAAACGGCCCACCGTGGCGCCGACGAGGATGATCACCAGCGAGCCGATCAGCCGCCCGAGCGGAACCACCGCCTCGACGTAGCTGCCCACGTCGAACCGGTCGAGCACCCGCACGATGCCGTTGGGCGTGGTCATCCGCGCCCACATCATCGCGCAGCAGAAGGCGAAGCCGGTATCGACGTACTTGGGACTGATCCCCAGCGTATGGCCGAAACCGTAGAACACCACTGCGGCGATCATGCATCCGGCAACCGCGCCGCCCGCGTCGAACGCGCCGCACAGCCACGACAGCCGGCCGAAGTGCGGCCAGTCGCGGGTGAGGACCGACGGCGCGCCGAACCGCACCATCGTCTGCCAGGTCTGGAAGCCCGCCACCGCCACCAGGGCCTGCGCGGTCCCGAACACGAGGGAAAAGTGGCCGAAGTCCTTGAGCCCCAGCGTCCGGGCCAGGATCGCCAGGTAGACGAGGCTGCAGATCGCGCCGAAGCCCTTGCCGCCGATCAGCCACGCCAGGTTCTTGAAGATGTTGGAAAGTCCGTCGCGCGGAGCGGCGGGAGGCGGTTGCTCCATGCGTGCGACCTGTGAACGACAAACGGGACCAGTGCAATCGCGGCCGCTGCGTTTGCCAAATAGCCCGCCCCCGATTACCACTGCCGCCGGATGCGCAAAGGCAGTCATCGCGGCCCGCGTGCGCCTCTCGTGGCGCGTCCCGATCTGGCTCTGCTGGTCTACGATCTGCGGGGCAGCGGCGTGATCAGGAACCTGCTGCGCATCGCGCGCGCGGCGCACGAAGGCGGGTTGGCGACCGAAATCTGGGTGATCGAGGCGAGCGGTGCGATGGCGGGCGAAGTGCCCCCGGGCGTTCGGGTTCGCGAGCTCGGCTCGCTCGCCGGGAAGCTCGGGCGGACGCCGGGCAGCGCGCTCGCGGTGAGGCGGATCGCCCATGCCATCCGCACGGTGCGGCCGCGGCTGGTGTTCTCCGCCGGCAATCAGATCCACCTGTTCGCGGCGAGCGCCTGGCGGCTGGCCGGCCGGCCGGCTCGAACGCGGTTTCTTGGGCGTGCGAGCAACGCGGTGGTTGGCCGCGGCGGCGCCGGCTGGCGCGCTGCTGCCCGGCTGGTCGAGCGCTATCAGTACGCGCCGATGGAGCGCATCGTCGCCGTGGCGCCCGAACTTGCCGAGGACCTCGTGCGCCATCTCGGCATCGCGCCCGAGCGGGTCCTGACCATTCCCAACGGTGTCGAGCTTCCCGGCCCCGCGGCGGCTCTGCAGGTTCCCCACCCCTGGCTCGCCGCGGGCGAGAGGCCGCTCATCATCGGCATGGGCCGGCTGGCGCATCAGAAGAACTTCGAGCTGCTGATCGCCGCCTTCGCCGAGGCCCGGCGCACGCGCGACGTCCGGCTCGCGATTCTCGGCGAAGGCGGCGAGCGGGCGGCGCTCGAAGCGCAGGCGGGAAAGCTTGGCCTTGCCGGCGACGTGCTGCTGCCGGGCTACATAGACAATCCCGCCGCCTGGCTCATGCACGCCCCGCTGTTCGTGCTCTCCTCGCGCTGGGAGGGGAACAGCAACGCCCTGCTGGAAGCGCTCGCCTGCGGCTGCGCGATCGTCGCGACTGCCATACCTTCGGGCGCGGCGTCAGTGCTCGGCGGAGGCACGTTCGGCGCGCTCGTGCCTCCAAACGATCCCGCGGCGATGGCGTCCGCGATGATCGCCGCGCTCGATGCACCGCCGGCACGCGAGCGCCAGCGCGCGCGCGCCGCCGGGTTCTCGGTCGACGCGGCGATGGCCGCTTACCTTGCGCTGTTCCGCGAGGAACTCGGGAAGATCACCGACTGAAATCGACCGGGGTCCACCCCCGCCGCGCGGCCTTGCGCGCCTGCCGCCGATCGGCGGTCACGAACCACGCCTCATCCGCCCAGTCGAGCAGCGGCGCATCCGCGAAGCTGTCGCTGACCGCGCGCACATGCAGCGCGGCGCGCTCGGCACCGGCGGCGCGCAGCCATTCCTCGACCCGCGCCAGCTTCACCGCGCCGTAGCAGTTCCCTCCCGGAATGGAGCCGGCGTCCCACAGCGTGCAGATCACGTCGTCGATGCCGACGCATTGGCCCAGCGGCCGAGCGTAGATGGCGAACGCTGCGGTGGCGATAGCCTGCGCTCTCCCTTCCGCACGATCCGCCGCGAGCGCGCGCTGCGCGCCGGGATGCAGCGCCCGGCTGCGCGCGAACGAGGCGCCCACCCTGGCCAGCGTCGCCTCTCCTGGCCGGCCGAGCATCAGCCGCATGCCCCTGCGCTTGAGAGCGGTGCGGCTGTAGAAGCCCAGTCGGTAGCCGATCATCAGCATGACCCACACCGGCAGCAGCATGAGCCGCCACGGCGCCAACCGGAGCGCCGCGTAGACCAGGAACGGGGTGAACGTGGGCCGCGCGGTCAGGGTGCGGTCGAGGTCGTAGATCGTCAGCCGGGCTTTCACGCCGCCCGCCATAGCGGCGGCGGCGCGGGCGGCAAACCGCGCTTGCCCTCGCCCGGCGACCCGCTAGAGAGACAGCAGCATTCAGGGGAACCGGGCATGGCCACCTTCACTCTTCCGCCGAATTCCAGGATCAACGGCAAGGGGCGCTCGCACACCGCCGCCGGCGCGGCGCGGGTGAAGAAGTTCCGCATCTATCGCTACGATCCCGACAGCGGCGCCAACCCGCGCTACGACACGTTCGAGATCGATCTCGACGATTGCGGGCCGATGGTTATCGATGCGCTGATCAAGATCAAGAACGAGGTCGACCCGACGCTCACCTTCCGCCGCAGCTGCCGCGAAGGCATTTGCGGCTCGTGCTCGATGAACCTCAACGGCAAGAACGGCCTCGCCTGCACCACCGCGATCGAGGACCTCAAGGGGGAGATCCGGATCACCCCGCTGCCGCACATGGAAGTGATCAAGGACCTCGTTCCCGACTTCACCCACTTCTACGCGCAGTACGCCTCGATCCGGCCGTGGTTGCAGACGGTCACTCCCACGCCGAGCGGCAAGGAGCGGCTGCAGAGCCCGACTCAGCGCGAGAAGCTCGACGGGCTTTACGAGTGCATCCTGTGCGCCTGCTGCTCGACCGCCTGTCCGAGCTACTGGTGGAATTCGGACAGCTTTCTCGGCCCGGCCATCCTGCTCCAGGCCTACCGCTGGCTGGCCGACAGCCGCGACGAGATGACCGGCGAGCGGCTCGACCAGCTCGAGGACCCGTTCCGCCTCTACCGCTGCCACACGATCATGAACTGCGCCAACGTGTGCCCCAAGGGCCTGAGCCCGGCCAAGGCGATCGCGGAGATCAAGAAGATGGAAGCCGAACGGCACATCTGATCTGCCGGCCTGACCCCCATGGCACTGCGTGACGAAGTGTTCGAGCATGGCCCGGACCCCGAGAACCCGGGCTGGCGGCACTGGAACCTCAAGGACGAGACGCTGTTCAACGGCGCGGTCATGGGCCGGCTCATCACCCGTGTCGATAACGATGGGAAGAGCCGGCTGCGGATGTTCCCGCAGCGCAAGCACGAGAACCTGCAAGGCATCGTCCACGGCGCGGTCACGCTCTCGCTGATCGACATATCGCTGTTCACCACGATGCACACCATCGGCAGCGGGAACGCCGGCCCCTCCGTCACTCTCGAGCTGTCGACGCAGTTCGTCGGTGCGGGGCTCGCCGATCGGCCGCTCGACGCCGTGTGCGAGATCGTTCGCGAGACGGGCAAGCTGGTGTTCGTGCGCGGCGAAGTGGTTCAGGACGATAGCACGGTGGCCGCGTTCTCGGGCATCGTGCGCAAGATGCAGCCGCGATGAGCGCCCTGCTGGCGCGCTACGACGCGCTGGTGGCCGCCGGCGAGCTCAAGCCCGATCCCGACCAGCGCGCCGCCGCAGAGCGGCTCGCGGCGCTGCAGCGCGAACTCGAAGCCGACCGGCCGGAGGGTTTGCTCGGGCGCCTGTTCGCCCGCAAGGACGAGCAGCCGCGCGGCATTTACCTGTGGGGCGGCGTCGGCCGCGGCAAGTCGATGCTGATGGACCTGTTCGTCGAGACGCTTGCCATCGCCGAGAAGCGGCGGGTCCACTTCCACGCCTTCATGCTCGAGGTCGACAGGGTGATCCGCGAGGAGCGCGCCAAGGAAGCCGGCGATCCGATCGCGCCCGCCGCCGCGCGACTCGCGGCCGACGTGCGCTGCCTCGCGTTCGACGAGATGGTGGTCACCAACACCGCCGACGCGGCGATCATGGCGCGGCTGTTCACCGCGCTGATCGTCGACGAAGGCGTGACCGTGGTCACCACCAGCAACCGCCCGCCGCGCGATCTTTACAAGGATGGACTGAACAGATCGCTGTTCCTGCCGTTCATAGCCCTGATCGAGCGCTTCATTGACATCGTTTCGCTCAACGGACCGGTCGATTACCGGCTCGATCGCCTTGCCGGGATCGACACCTGGCACTCCCCTCTCGGCGAGGAAGCGACCGCCCAGGTGCGAGAGGCCTTCTTCCGCCTGACCGACTACAAACCCGAAGATGCCGCCCACGTGCCCAGCGCCGAACTCGACTTGGGCGGAGGCCGGACTCTCCACGTTCCCAAGAGCCTCAAGGGCGTCGCGGTGTTTAGTTTCAAGCGCTTATGCGGCGAAAACCGCGGAGCCGCGGACTACCTCGCGATTGCGCAGGCCTATCACACCGTGATCGTCGTCGGCGTGCCAGTGATGGGTCCGGACAACCGCGACGAGGCGATCCGCTTCACCAAGCTGATCGACGCGCTCTACGAAAACAACGTCAAGCTGTTCGCCGCCGCCGCCGCCGAGCCCGAGGACCTCTACCGCTCGGGCCAGGGCAGCTTCGAATTCGCGCGGACCGTCAGCCGGCTCGAGGAAATGCAGAGCGCGGATTATCTCTCCCAGGGTCACGGGGTGCACTGATCGACGAACCGCAATCCGCCTGCGGTGAGCGGTCTTGTGACTTTATAACATAGTGCTATTGCGCGGCGCGAGAGCCCTCCTGCCGGACCTTCCGCCTCCATGATCCTTCGTACCGCGCTGCTCTGCAGCACCCTGCTCGCAGCAACGCCCGCGCTTGCGGGCGACGAGGCCCCGCCGTCCAGCGCGGCGAGCACCGATCCCGACGACGCTGAGATCGTAGTCACCGCCCAGAAGCTCGACGCCGCGCGCGACCGAATCGATCCCGCCATCGGCGCGAACACCTACGCGATCGACCGCGCCCAGCTCGACGTTCAGCCCGGCGGCGCCGATCGCAGTCTCAAGGGCGTGCTCCTCCAGGCACCCGGGGTGAGCCCGGATTCGGACGGCGACGGGGACATCCACATCCGCAACGAACACGGCAACGTGCAGTACCGCCTCGACGGGGTGACGGTGCCGCAGGGCTACGTCGGCTTCGGCGCGCTGGTGGACCCGCGCATCGCGCAATCGGTGGAAGTGCTCACCGGCGCGCTCCCGGCGCAGTACGGCTTCCGCACCTCGGGCGTGGTGAACCTCAAGACCCGCAGCGACGGGTTCGACTTCGACGGCGACGTGGGTATCTACGGCGGCGGCAACGGCACGATCCAGCCGAGCGCCACCATCCGCGACGGCATCGGCAACTTCAACTACTTCGCCTCGGCCAGCTACCTGCAGAACGACCAGGGGATCAGCAATCCCACGCCGTCGAAGGACGCGATCCACGACCGCACGCAGCAGTACCGCGCGTTCGGGTACACCTCGTACGTCGTGAACGAGGAGAACCGGCTGACCGCATTCGGCGGCTGGTCGCACGGCAGCTTCGAGATACCCAATACCCCAGGGCTGGTGCCGCAATACAGCTACCTCGGCCGCACTACCTTCGATTCCTCGCTGCTCGACCAGAACCAGGTCCAGACTTCGGCCTTCGCGGTGCTCGGCTACCAGCATTCGGGCGATCGGTTCGACCTGCGGATCGATCCGTTCTGGCGCCATGCGCGGGCGCACTACACGCCCGATCCCGATGGCGGAAACCTGCTGTTCAACGGGGTCGACACCGACCTCACGCAGGCGAGCACCGCGTACGGGGTGCAGGCCGATGCCGGGTACAAGCTCAACGACCAGCACCGGCTGCGCGCCGGTCTGTTCTTCCAGCACGAGCAGACCGGCACCGATTCGATCAACCGCGTGTTCGCGGTCGACGCCGCGGGGATGCAGACAAGCGACGCGCCGATCGTCATTCCCATCGCGCAAGGCGTCTCGGGCAACACGTTCGGCGCCTACGTTCAGGACGAGTGGACGCCGACCGACACCCTCACCGTCAACTTCGGCCTGCGCTACGACCGGTCGGACGCGCTGGTGAGCGAGGACCAGTGGAGCCCGCGCTTCGGCGTCGTCTGGAAGCCGGGACAGTGGACCAGGATTCACGCCGGCTACGCGCGCTACTTCACCCCTCCTCCACTCGAGATCGCGGTCGCGCCTGACGTGGCGGCGTTCGACGGGACCACCAACGCATTCGCCATCAAGACCGCCGATCCGGTGCGCGCCGAGCGCGAGCATAACTTCGATATCGGGCTGCAGCAGTTCCTCACCCCGCAGCTCAGCCTGTCGATCGACGGCTATTACAAGCTCAAGACCAACCTGCTCGACGAAGAGCACTTCGGCTCCACGCTGATCCAGTCGCCGTTCAACTACGCCAAGTCGAAGACGTGGGGCGTCGAAGCCGGGATCAACTACGAAGGCCGGGTGGCGGAGTTCTACGCCAACCTCGCCCGCGGCGAGCAGAGG
>JBQCFR010000111.1:0-19904 GCA_051958885.1 Tsuneonella sp. | reverse complement strand
ACGGCCGGTTGCTGTTCCAGTCCATCACGTAGCGGCGGTGCGCGATGCGCCATTCGCCGCCGCGCTTCTCGAGCCGGTCGAGGTAGCGGCCGCCGACCTCGATGTCGGTGCGGCCGCCCTCACCGTCCACCTCGTGGTAGGCGCGTCAGTAATTCTCCGCCTGAGCGGTATCGCCGTCCACCTCAATAATCATGTTGCCGAGGAAGTGCTGGGTCCGCAGCATCGCGGCGAGCGCGCGGACCACCTCCTCCGACCACGCCAGCGCATCGGCCTCTCCGCTGCCGTAGTCGGCAACTGCACCGGGCCACCACACGCCGCGCAGCACGTCGATATCGCAGCGGTCGATCCCGCGGGCGTAGCGGCTCAGCACCTGCCGGATGGCAAGGTGATCGGCCGCCGCGGCCGGTGGGGATGCGGCCTCGCTCATCGCGCGCGCATCTCCGCGCGGCGGCAGCTCAGGTCGTCCGGCGCGCGCTGGCCCCAGGGGAAGTCGATGCCGCTGTGATCGGCCGCAGGCTCGGTGCGCACCCAGTCGACCAGTTCGCTACGGTGAGCGATCTTCCACACGCCGGCGCGCCGCTCGTACCGGTCGACGTAGCGGCCCGAGACCCAGAAGTCGGTCTCGGCTTCGCCTTCCGCGAGGTGATGGAACGCCTGGAAATAGACTTCCCCGAACGCGAGGTGGGCGCTCTCGAAGTCGATCCGCACTTGCCCGATCATGTGGTGATTGGCCTTGTGCGGCCGCAGCACGCCTTGCGCAAACGCGACGAACCCGTCGGCATCGCCGCGATAGCCGTCGCCGGAGTCGGTCGTCGCGTCGTCGTGGAACACCGAGCGGTGCAGCTCGGGGATGAGCCGGTCTTGCGCGCGCATGTAGTCGCACAGCAGGTCGTAGATCGCGTGCCACGAAACGAGCCGGTCGAGCGAGGCGGATTGCTCGTTCATGACGCGGCGAGGTAGCTGTCGAGCGTCTGATGGAAGCGCCGAATGCGCGCCTCCTGATAGTTGCCCAGCGTCTGCGCGCCCTTGGGCGAAGCTTCGAACCCGCGGTACTGCATCGCCAGATTGTCGGTGTCCTGATCGTACACCGCGCCCAGCCCCGGGTCCATGCCGGGCGCATCGGCATAGGACTGGTCGGCGCCGATCCACACCGGATCGGGCGGGTACTCGGGCGCGGTGCCTTCGGGCACCATCTCGAGGAACAGCAGGTCGAACACCGTCCGCCCCGGGTCGCTGCCGAGCGGGCGGAAACGGTAGATCATCGGCAGCGAAACGCCCGGGAACAGGCACATGTTGGGGAACAGGTGGTACTCGATCGAATCGAGCATCTCGCTGTCGGAATAGGCATCGAGCGGCACCCCGCTCGCTTCGCCGATCTGCTTGCGCAGGATGTCGGCGGCCACTGAGCGCGCGGTCTTGCCCTCGGGCACCGTTGTGCCGGCGGCGATGCGCATCTTGTCGAGGATCTCCTGCTCGGTCTGCTCGCCCTGGTAGTGCGGGCTGGGGCTGCCGATCGTGTGGACGAAGCGGGTCACCGTATCGCTGAAGATGTCGTACTGCGCGTTGGCGTCGCCCGCCGTGGGGAGCGCCTGCGCGTGCGTCTCGTAGACATGGTAGGCTTCGAGGAACGCCTCCTGCGCAGCCTTCCAGTTCGTCGGCAGCTCCTTCTGCAGGTGCAGCCGGATGCGGCGGTCGGTGAGGTCCCAGCGGCCCGAGAAATGCTCCGCCAAGGGCCCCAGGTGCTCGGCAAGCGGCGCGCAGCCGGGGTCCATGTTGATGAACACGAACCCGCCCCAGGTATCGACCCGGACTTCCGGCAGGCGGAAATTCTCGTCCTTCACGTGCGGGAAGTCCCACCGGCAGGGGATGTTCTTGAGCGTGCCGTCGAGGTTCCAGCTCCACCCATGGAACGGACAGCGCAGCTCGTCCGACGCGCCGGCCGAGTTCGACGGCTTGAGCTGGGTGCCGCGATGCAGGCACGAGTTATGATATGCCTTGATCTCGCCGCTCTCGGTGCGGGTAATCAGGACCGAATAGCGGCCGACATCATACGTGATGAAGTCGCCCGCTTCGGGGATGTGCTCGGTGCGGCAGGCCCACTGCCATACGCGCGGCCAGAGCCGCTGCATCTCCTGCTCCATCGCCTCGCGCGAGGTGTAGCGCGCGAAGTCGACATCGTCGTCGCCGAGGAATTCGTAGGCTTCCGCGACCAGCGCCTCGGGCACCTCCCAGCCGTCGGCCAGGATGATGTCCCGGGTGCTGGGGCCGGGGCAGCGGGCTTCTCCGCCCACCCGATCCGGTCCGTCGAATGCCATCCGTCAGTCCTCTCCGGGCCCTCCGCGGCGGAGGGCCCTGCACTCTCATCCCCTCCTGCGACCCAAGCGCGTTGCTCAGTACCGCAGCGTGGCCTGGATCGCGACGGTGCGCGGGACCGAGCCGTCGCCGATGTTGTCGCCGCGCACCGCCGCTGCCGTGCCCGTGCCCGAGCCCGTCAGTGGCGCAGTGCCGCCGCCGATGAAGTAGAAGTGATTGGTCAGGTTCTTGCCGATCAGTGCAAGCTCCCACCGGTCGTTGCTCGCGCCCACCCGAATGCCCGCGTCGATCACCGCGTAGGGCGATTGGCGGGTGAAGGGATCGCCGAAGCTCGAGGCGATATAGGAGCTCGAGTAGCGCACGTTGACGTTCGTGCCGAACTTGAGCGAGGGCGAGATGTCGCCGTCGTAGGAAATCCCGGCGGTGCCGGTCCATTCCGGCGCGTCCGCGGTCGGCTTTCCGCTCAGGTCCTGGTTCGGCACGCCGATCGGGCTGACCAGCGAACAGCCGTCTGCGATGGACTCGCCCGAATAGCACGGCGCGATGAAGTTCTCGTAGCGCGCCTTGTTGTAGTTGAGCGTGCCCGAGAGCGTCAGGCCGGGCACCGAGCGGGGCGCGAACTCGAGCTCGAGCTCGGCGCCGCGGGTGCGCGCGCTACCTGCGTTATAGGTGACGTAGGCGAAGATCTGCGAATTGAAGTAATCGACCTGCAGATTGGTGAACTTGTAATCGTACAGCGTCAGGTTCGCGCGAAGCTGGTTGTCCATTATGGTGGACTTGATGCCGGCTTCGAAGCCCTTCGCCTTCTCCGGCTGGAAATTGAGATCGGCGTCCGGCGTCACCGCCAGGGTCGAGTTGATCGCGCTGTTGGAAAAGCCCCCGGACTTGTAGGCAACCTTGTAGGCGCCGTAGATCAGCAGGTTCTGGTTGGGCTTATAACTCAGCGTGAAGTCGGGCGACCAGTCATCGAAGGTCTGGTCGCCGTACAGCGTCCCGTTCACCGCCGCGCTCTGCGGCTTGAAGATGCCGGTAAGCGCCGCATTGACATAAGGCTGGGTGAAGAAGCTGTTCTTGGTTTCGTGGATATAGCGCACGCCCGCGGTCGCCTCAAGCGTGGGAACGATCTTCCAGATCGCCTGGCCATAGCCCGACAGCGTCTCGCCGTCGGTGGCCGACAGCTTGTTATAGGCCACGTAGCGGTCGGCCGGGGCGGCCGAGGAATTCTCCAGGCCGGCGAACATGACCGCCTGGAAGAAGTCGCGCCGGGTTTTCTGATACAGCGCGCCGAGCAGCAGATTGACCGGCGCATCGAACGACGTCAGCGCGCGCAGCTCCTGGCTGAAGGAGTGGTAGGTGGTGCTCTCGGTCGCCCACACCGCGCCGCTGAGGAAGTCGCAGTCGCAGGTGAACTTGTTGTTGTTCCAGTTGTAGTTGGTGACCGAGCTCAGCGTGACGTTGTCGAACCGGTACTCGAGGTTGCCGGTCACCTGCCAGGACTTGTACTTGTTGTAGAGCCCGCCGTCGTCACGCGCGTAAGGGTACACGGCCGCGATATCGGTCGGCATGTTGTTCTGGTGGATCGTGAACCCGCCGTCGCAGACGTAGCTCGGCGGAATGCTGGTCGACCCGCTGGGGCAGCGCAGGGCAACGTAGTTCCAGCCGTTGCCGACGGTGTTGTTGATCGTGCCCGAGGCCTTCAGGGTCGCGGTGAACTGGCTCGTCGGATCGTACTTGAGCGTCAGCCGGCCGATCAGGTTCTTTTCCTGCGGCTGATCTTCCGCCGCCGGTGCGGCGGTGTGCGGATTCACCTTGCCCGTGGCGATATCGAAGGTGTTGTAGGCGACCGGAACCTGCACGTTGGTGTAGTAGCCGCCGAACATCTTCGAGGCGCGGACCGCCAGTCGCACGCCGAGCGTGTCGCTCAGCGGGGCTGAGGCGATCGCCTCGCCGTAGAGGTTCTGCGCGTTGAGCTCGTAGCCGATGCGCGCGATGTATTCGGGCGTATTGCTCGGATCGGCGGTGGTCAGCGAGATCACGCCGGCGGTCGCGTTCTTGCCGAAGAACAGCGACTGCGGACCCTTGAGGATTTCCACCCGCGCGAGGTCGAAGAATCCTTCGTCGATCGTGCGGCCCTGGCCGTAGTAGACGCCGTCCACCACGACCGCGACGGACTGCTCGATGCCGATCGAGGTCGCCGTCGAGCCGATACCGCGCAAGGTGAGCTGCGCGCCCGAGCCGTTGGAGGCTCGGCCGATCGAGAACTGCGGTGTCGCCGCGGCGATCTTCTCGAGGCTGGTCAGGTCGCGCTGCTGGATCTGCTCGGCGCTGATCGCCTGGACCGACACCGGGATCGACTGCACCGATTCCGCGCGCTTACGGGCCGTGACGACGATCTCTTCAAGGCCACCGGTGCGCGGAGTGCCGTCCTGAGCCTGCGCAACCGGCTGCTCCGCGGACGACGTGTCGGACACTTCGCCCGAGCTTGCCGTCGCGGCAGATGCGGGCGATGCGGCGATACCCATCGCCAGAGCGGAACCGCACAGCCACAGCGCGGTTTGCGAAGCCTTCCTCATCCCTCACGTCCTCTTCGTTGCGATCGGCTCTCTGGCCTTCTTGTCACGCGGATATCTCACAGCGAGGGAGAAACGGGGCCTATCAAAAGTGGAATGATGCCGGGGAAAATGGCGTTCGGTCGGGCCAGCCAGGCCCGTTTATCGCCGTTCAGCGCGCGCCCGGCGGTGCCGCAGCGCCAAGAATCTGCTCGAGCTGTTCGGGGCGCAGTTCCGCCTGAAGCTGCGCGAAAGTGCACTGCGCGGCCCTCTTGTCGGGGCGCCAGCGGCGGAAAGTGGTGCCGTGGCGGAAGCGATTGCCGGTGACCTGATCGTAGGCGATTTCGGCGATCAGCGCCGGCTCGAGCGGGACCCATTCGCTGCGCCCGGGCCTGGACCAGCGGCTTTGCCCCCCGGGCGAACTGCCAGTGAAGGCGGACTCGCCCTTCAGCGGCTCGACCACGCCGAGCAGCTCCGCGCGGGCCTCGTTAGAGAACGACGAGGTGTAGCCGACGTGGTGCAGCAGTCCGGCCTCGTCATAGAGCCCGAGGAGGAGCGAGGCGACCTTGCCGCCCGACTGATCGTACCGGAAGCCGCCGACCACGCAGTCCGCGGTGCGTTCCACCTTGTGCTTGAACATCGCCCGCTCGCCCGGTCGATAGGGCTCGTCCCGGCGCTTGGCGATCACCCCGTCGAGCGCCCCGCCGGTACCGCTGAGCCACTCTCGGGCGATATCGACGCTGTAGGTGAATGGTGACACCATGATCGAGGTCGGGAGCGCGCCGGCGAGCGTTTCGAGCTTTTTGCGCCGAGTATCGAGCGGCTGATCGATCAGTACCGCGGAATCGATCTGGAGGCAGTCGAACAGCATGAGCTGGGCCGGGGTCTCGCGCGACAGCCTGGCGATCCGCGATGCGGCGGGGTGGAGGCGCGCCTGCAGCGCGGCGAACGAGAGCGTGCCGCCGAGCGAGAGGACGATCTCGCCATCGAGGACGAACCGCCGTTTGGGCATTTCGCGCAGTGCATCGGCGACCTCGGGGAAATACCGTTCCAGCGGCTTTCCCGATTTGGACATCAGCGCGACAGCGTCGCCGTCACGGAAGGCGAGGCAGCGGAAGCCGTCCCACTTGGGTTCGAACTGCCATCCCTCGCCGGCGGGGATATGGTCGACCAGCCGCGCCTCCATCGGCTCGGTCGCCAATGGCACGTCCAGATGGCTGAAGGCCTCGGCGCCAGGCACGCGGATTCAGGCTGAGCGCACGCTCACGCCTTGGTCAGCCGTTCGGCGGCCGCGTCGAGCTCGGCCCGGCTGTTGCCGTGCCGCTCGATCAGCTGCTGGGCCTGCTCGACACTGAGTCCGTGCTTGTCCGCGAAGTAGCGCACTTCGTAATCCTGCTCGCCTGCCACGCGGCTGCGGTCCTGGGCGCCCTGGAGGTTCGGATCGTCTGGCATCTCAAGTCTCCTTCGCCCATCGAATCCGCGAGTGGCGGCAATGGTTCCGGTTCGCCGCACCTGCGGAACGGAAGGGGACTTGCGTAGTCTAGCCTACAGACAGCAGGAGCCAACTAGTGAGCGAAGCCAAGCGTGCCACACTCTACCGCATGGTATTGCCGGACCATACCTGCCCGTTCGGGGTCCGCGCGAAGGAGCTGCTGACCGAGCACGGATACGACATCGAGGAACACGTCCTCAGATCGCGCGAGGAAACCGACCGGTTCGAACAGGAGCAAGGCGTAGACACGACCCCGCAAGTCTTCATTGGCGGGAAGCGGATCGGCGGGAGCGAGGAGCTGGAGGCCTACCTGAGAGACGCGTGACGGCGGCGGTGCGCCCGGGTTCAGGGCCGACTGGCGGGCGTCCCCGAGCCGAACAGGCGGAGCTTGGGCAGCCGCATGGCGCGCCTCGTCTCGCTCGCGGGCGAACGGAAGCGGGCGACGAGCGCCTCGAACTCCCCGTCCTCGGGCACGGGAAATGCGCTTCGCAAGCAATCGCTTAGCAAGGCCTGGTGCGCTGGTGATCCCGGCTTCATGTCCAAAAACGTCCTCGTGAGTCCGGTGAGAGCGCGCGTAAGCCGTTGTAGTTCCAAACTTGATTTCGGCGCACGACGCGTGCGTCAGGAGGGGTACCCGCAACCCGCCGGCCTCCGCTGCGTTGAGCGCAGATGGAAGCGATCGTGGGGACCGCGGGCTGGAGCATACCCGCAGCCGATTCGGCCTCGTTCCCGGCCGATGGAACGGCGCTCGAACGCTACTCGCAGGTCTTCGCAGGGGTCGAAGTGAACTCCTCGTTCCACCGCTCGCACCGGCCATCGACCTGGGCGCGGGGGGCGGACAGCGGTCCCGCGCAGTTCCGCTTCGCGGTCAAGATCCCCAAGACGATAACGCATCAGGCGAAGATGGTGGAGGCACGCGAGCTCACGGCAAAATTCGTCGACGAGATCGCGCCGCTCGGGCGCAAGCTGGCGGTGCTGCTGGTGCAGCTTCCACCCAAGCTCGGCTTCGACGCCGAAATAGCCAGGCGCTTCTTCGCCGAACTCGCGGGCTTTTGCGATGCGGCGCTCGTGTGCGAGCCGCGCAACGCGTCGTGGTTCACCGATGAAGCGGGCGAGCTGCTCGGGCAACTCCGGGTAGCCAGGGCGGCGGCCGATCCGGCGCTCTGTCCTGCGGCCGCCGTGCCCGGCGGCTGGCGCGGCGTGAGCTACTGGCGACTCCACGGCTCGCCCGCGATGTACCGCTCGGCGTACAGCGACGCGGCGCTCGATGGCTATGCCGATAACGTCGCGGCTGCCGTGCGAGCCGGCTCGAGCGCATGGTGCATGTTCGACAACACGGCTGCCTCTCAGGCGACCGGGAACGCCCTGACGCTCTCTCGCATGCTCGCGCGAAAAGAAAAGTCGGCCGCGGCGGCTGTCTCTCGCGCCGGAGCCCCTATCTAACGGGGATGCCTTTCGAAAACGTGCCGCCGATCCTCGGCGAAGCGCTGTCCGCGCGCGGATACAGCGACCCTACCCCGGTCCAGGCGGCCGTGCTCCAGCCCGATGCCGCCCGGCGGGACCTGCTGGTCTCGGCGCAAACCGGCTCGGGCAAGACGGTTGCATTCGGGATCGCAATGGCCAGCGAACTGCTCGGCGAAGGCGGCGCGGCCGAGACGGCCCCCGGCCCGCTCGCGCTGGTCATCGCGCCGACGCGCGAACTGGCGCTGCAAGTGAGCCGCGAACTAGGCTGGCTTTACGGCGACGCCGGCGCCCGCGTGGCGACCTGCGTCGGCGGGATGGATGCCTCGAAGGAGCGCCGGGCCTTGCGCGAAGGGCCGCAGATCGTCGTCGGCACGCCTGGCCGGCTGCGCGACCATCTCGAACGCGGCGCGCTCGATCTCGCGGGGCTGCGCACGATCGTGCTCGACGAGGCCGACGAGATGCTCGACATGGGCTTCCGCGAGGATCTCGAGGAACTCCTCGACGCCACGCCCGAGGGCCGGCGCACACTGCTGTTCTCGGCGACGATGCCGCCGCCGATCGCCAAGCTGGCGCGCCGCTACCAGCGCGATGCCCTGAGGATCTCGACTATCGGCGGCGACGGCGGGCACGGCGACATCGCCTACCAGGCGGTGGCCGTCTCGCCGAGCGACATCGAGCACGCGGTGGTCAACCTGTTGCGGTTCCACGAGGCGCAGAGCGCGCTGCTGTTCTGCGCCACGCGCGAGAACGTCCGCCGGCTCCACGCGACCTTGCAGGAACGCGGCTTCGCGGTCGTCGCGCTGTCGGGCGAGCATTCGCAGTCGGAGCGCAACCAGGCGCTGCAGGCGCTGCGCGACCGCCGCGCGCGGGTCTGCGTCGCCACCGACGTCGCCGCGCGCGGTATCGACCTCCCGAGCCTGAGCCTGGTGATCCATGTCGAGATACCGCGCGATGCGGAAACCTTGCAGCACCGCTCGGGCAGGACGGGCCGGGCGGGCAAGAAGGGCACCGCGGTGCTGGTCGGGCCCTCTCCCAAGCGCCGGCGGGTCGAGGCGATGCTGCGCGGTGCGCGGATCGACGCCGAATGGATCGATGCGCCCACTCCCGATGACATCCGGCAGAACGATCGCCGCCGGCTTCTGCAGGCGCTGCTCGAGCCGGCCGAGTTCGACGACGAGGATCGTGCGCTCGGCGAGCAGTTGCTCGCGCAGCGCAGCGCGGCCGATGTTGCCGCAGCGCTCGTCCGGGCGCACCGCGCGGCAATGCCGCAGGCCGAGGAGCTGATCGCGAACACGCCCGAAGCGCGCGCGGCCGACAAGCAGCAGCGGCACCGCGCCGGGTTCGAGGACGTGGTCTGGTTCCGGATGGACATCGGCCGCCGGCAGAACGCGGATCCGCGATGGATCCTCCCGCTGCTGTGCCGGCGCGGACACATCACCCGCAACGAGATCGGCGCGATCCGCATCGCCGCCAACGAAACCTACTTCCAGATCCCCCGCGCGATCGCCGGCAAGTTCGCCGCCGCCGCCGAGCGCACCGCGGGCGCCGAGGACGGCAACGACGTCCTGATCGAGCGCACACCTGACGCCCCGCGCGAAGCGGCGCGCCACAATCGCCGCAGCAACGACGCACCGCGCGGCGCGGGCAATGCGAGCCCTGCCGGCAAGCGCCCTGGCCCCCGCAAGCCGCACCGGAAAGCACCGAAGCGAACCTAGCTTCTCAAGATCATGGCAGAATTTGCCATGTGAATGGCGTTTACGCCAAGTCAGCGAGGGCCTAGCCATTTGGTATCAGCAGTGAACCGAAGGGGCCTTCACCATGACCAGCGTCCATCACGCACCCGGGTGCCATACGCATGACCAATGGCGCGGGACAGTCGCCGCTGCGCTCCTCTGTGCCGTCGCGGCCACCACCGCGCCTGCATTCCCCTCAGGACGCGTCCAACTCTCGCTGAACCTGAGCACCGATTTCGATCGCGTCCATGTGGAGTTTGCGGGAGCCGGTCTGCTCCGCTCCCACGGAGGCGCGGCGGGTGTTCGCCATGACGCCTAACGCGGCTGCAGCGGGCGCGTGGCGCCGGCGGAAAGTGGCCATCCTGCTGTTCGCCGATGTCGAGGTGCTGGATTTCGCCGGGCCGTTCGAAGTGTTCGGCGTCGCCCGCTCCTGCGCCGGAGAACCGCTGTTCGAAGTGGTGACGGTGGCCCTCAGCCAGGGCGAGATTGCCGCCCGCAATGGCTTGCGCGTGATCCCCGACTGCACCGCCGATGCGCTCGGCGCGTGCGATATCCTCGTCGTCCCCGGAGGTCAGGGCACGCGGCGCGGGATGAAGGATCAGGCGACGCTCGCCTTCCTACGCACCGCATCGGCTTCTGGCGAGATGGTCCTGTCGGTCTGCACCGGGGCCTTGCTGCTCGGCTGTGCCGGCCTGCTGAGGGGCAAGGGCGCCACCACGCACTGGGCGGCGATCGACGAACTGCGCGCGCTCGATTCGGGCGCGGAGCTGTTCCCCGGCGCGCGCATGGTCGACAACGGATCGCTCGTAGTCTGTGCCGGGGTGAGCGCCGGGATCGACGGGGCGCTCTACGTTGTCGAGCGCCTGCTCGGCCGCGCGCAAGCCGAAGCGACCGCGCTGCACATGGAGTACGACTGGAGCGGGCGCGACCGCGACGGCGCCGTGGTGATATACCCGCCCAGCTAGCCGCCGGCAGAGCTGTCGCTACCTATCGCGAGCGCAACCGGTCCGAAGCGCTCGCGATAAGTCCCTGGCGTCGCCCCGACCCGCTTGTTGAACGCGCGGTGGAGCGCCTCGACGCTGCCGAAGCCCGCGCGTTCGGCGACCCGTGCGAGCGGCCAGTCGGAACTTTCGAGCAGTGCCTTGGCGCGGTCTGTCCGGGCCATCTCGACGAATGCCGCGGGGCTCACTCCGACTTCCCTCTGGAACACGCGGGCGAAGGTCCGTTCGGACATCGCCGCGCGCTCGGCAAGGCGCGGCACGCTCAGGTCCCCGGTCGGATCGGCGCTTACCTCGGCGACCAGCCGGCGCAGGCGCGGCGTGGCCGCTGCCTGCACGCCGAGGCCCGCGCTGAATTGGGTCTGGCCCCCGGGCCGGCGCATGAACAGCACGAGATTGCGCGCGATCGCCAGCGCGACCTTGGGTCCCTGATCGGCCTCCACCAGCGAGAGGCACAAGTCGATACCCGCGGTGACCCCGGCCGAGGTGTAGAACGGTGGATCGGCGACGAAGATCGCATCGGGCTCGAGCTGCACCGCCGGATGCAAACGGCTGAGGCGGTCGCAGTAGCCCCAGTGCGTCGTCGCACGGCGGCCGTCGAGCACGCCCGCGGCCGCGAGCACGAGCGCTCCCGAGCATACGCTGCCGACCCGCCGCGTGACCGCGGAGCGCGATCGGAGCCATTCGAGCACGCGGGCACCGGCGACATCCTGCAGCGCATCTTCGCTGCCGCCGGCCACGAGGATCGTGTCGAGATCGCCGGGGAGGTCCGCCAGGGCGACGGTGCCGGCGAGCTGCAGTCCCGAGTTGCAGGTGATTGTCCCACCCGGGGGCGAGGCGAGGACGACCTCGTAGCCCGCCGGGTCGCCGAACCTGTTCGCCATCGAGAACACCTCCAGCGGCCCGACGAGGTCGAGCGACTGAACGCCCGGATAACCGACCAGCGCGACCTTGCGCTGCGCGTTGATGCGTTGGCTCATTGGCGGATTATGCAACACTTATGACATTTCTGCCAGACCTGTTGCACGGTACTTCGAAAGCTGCCCGAATGACCGGGCGATACGGAGTGAAGATATGACCCAGCCCTGTTCGAGCAAGACCTGCACCTGCCAGCCCTGCACCTGCGGCCCAAGCTGCAAGTGCGGCGTGACGTGCGCCTGCAACGCACCCGCGAAGCGCTGAAGCCGCAGCCCTCTGCGCGCCGTCCGGAGGCCGTAACCCCTTCGGACGGTTGGCGCGTAGCCACCGCCCATTTGCGCGCGCTCATGCGGATTCCCGGGCAGCGCGGCGTCGATCATCCGCGGACGGGGTGAAAAAGGGCTATCATGCGCTGCACCGAATTGCTGCCGACATGGTCCGCACGCGGAGAGCGAGCGCGATGAATGCTGCCCTCAAGGCTGCCAACGACACGCTTGCCGCGTTGCCATGCCTTGCATCCGCCGAATATGAGAGGCCGATGGATAGCCCGGCCCCAGAGCCCCTCGCGACTGGAAGCGGCCTCGCTGGGCTGCTCACGGAGATGCGGCCGACGATCGAGAGGTTCATGCAGGCGCGCGGCTGCGATCGGTCCGAGGCCGAAGACCTGGTGCAGGACCTGTTTCTAAAGGTTGGAGAGCTGCGGACCGGGCCTATCGCCAACCCCCGCGCCTATCTGTTCCGCATGGCCGCGAACCTCGTGCTGGATGCCCGGCGGGGGCGCAGGCGCCAGCAGAGCCGCGAAGACAGCTGGGTACGCGCGAGATACGGCTTCGAGCTCGACCGCGCAGCGGAGCCTTCGCCCGAGGCCAGCGCTATCTCGCACGATCTCCTCGCGCGCGTGCAGGCGGCGATCGGCGCGATGCCGGCGCGCACGGCGGAAGTCCTGCGACTCTACCGGCTGGAGGGTCTGCCCCAGAAGGAGATCGCCCAGCAACTCGGGCTCAGCCTGAGCGCCATCGAGAAGCATCTTCAGCGCGCGTATCGGGCGCTGGCGGACATTCGCCAAACCCTCGATGGCGGCCCGGAACGGGAGAACGCCGATGGCTGACATGCCCGATCCCGCGCTGCTCGATGCGGCCGTGGCGTGGCACTTGCGGCTCGACACCGCCGACGCCGACGAGTGGGAGGAGTTCACCCGCTGGCTCGAAGCGGACGCCCGGCACAACTCGGCTTACGAGTGGGTCGTGGCGGATGAGGCGCGGTGGACTCCGCTACTCGGAGGCGTGCAGTTTCCCGCCGACCGCCCGCCAGCGCCCGCGAACGAGGTGGACGATTATCCTGCTGCCGCGGCTGCCGCGGCTGGCGGGCGCTGGCGCTGGGTGGGCGCCGCCGCGGCGTGCGTCGCGGTCGCGCTGGTGGGGCTGCAGCTCGACTGGAGCGATCCGACGTATGCAATCGAAACACCGCCGGGCCATACGCGCACCTTCGAGCTGTCCGGCGGCAGCCGTGTTGAGCTCAATGGCGGCACCCGTGTGGCGCTCGACCGGAGCGACCCGCGGCACGCGGTGTTGGCGAGCGGCGAGGCCCGCTTCAGCATCGTGCACGACGCCGCGCATCCCTTCGTGGTGGAGGTGGGCGGCCGGCGGCTGGTCGATCTCGGCACCCGCTTCAATGTCCTGCGCAGCGCCAATCGCCTGCGCGTGGGCGTTTCCGAAGGTTCGATCCGCTTCGTTGGCGCGGGTGCGCCGGTGGAACTCCGCGCCGGGGACGTGCTGACCGAGCAGGACGGGCGCACGCAGTTGAGCCGGCGGCCGGCAGCCGCGATCGGAAGCTGGACGCAAGGCGCGCTAATGTACGAGGGCGCCCCGCTGGACGAGGTCGCCGCCGATCTGTCGCGCAGCCTGGGCGTGCGCGTCCAGCTCGCGCCGGAACTGGCCGGCAGGCGGTTCAGCGGTGTGATCCAGACGACCGGCGGTGCGCGGCAGGTGAAGACCGTACTGGCGGACCTGCTCGGGGTCACGGTCGACGACCGCGGCGACAGCTGGCTCTTGCACCGGTAAGCGCAGCCCCATAACTCATTCGGCGGACGATGGATCGGACTTCGTCGGAAGAAGGCGCACGCGCGAGCAATGAGTTCCCTGGGTCGCTGTTCCGCGCTGGCGCTGGCGACACTCGCCAGCGGTCTGTGGTCTACCCCCCTCACGGCGGCGGACCGCATTTCGTTCAGGGTTCCGGCCGGCTCTCTCGAACAGGCGCTGATCGCGCTCGCCCGTCAGGCGGGCGTGTCGATCGCCACCGATGAGCAGGCGATGCGCACGGTCAGGACCGGCGGCGTGAGGGGGAGCATGACGCTCGAGCAGGCCCTTCAGCGCGTGCTCGCGGGGACGGGGTTCGACTACCGTGTGATCGGCGGGGCAGTGGTCCGCATCTCACGGCGGGCCCCGGCGCCCCCCCGCCCCGTGCCTCGCACGCCAATGACGCCTCCGCCTTCCGCGCCCGAGGCACGCCCGCGCGACATCATCGTTACCGGTTCCAAGCAGGACACCCCATTGGCGGACTACCCGGGCAGTGTGCAGGTCGGCGAGTTCTCGCTCGCGGACGGCTTTCGGCTCGGCAGCGAAGGCAGCGCGATGCTGCTGCGTACCGTAGCCGACTTGACGTCCACCGATCTCGGACCCGGCCGCAACAAGATCTTCATCCGTGGGATCGCCGACAGCAGCTTCAACGGACTGACACAAGCCACGATCAGCCAATACCTCGGCGAGAGCCGTCTGATCTACAGCGCACCCGACCCGAACCTGGCGCTCTACGACATCGAACGGGTCGAAGTTCTCGAAGGTCCGCAGGGCACCCTTTACGGTGCGGGTTCGCTCGGCGGCGTTATCCGCCTCCTGCCGCGCGCGCCGGAACTCGGGACCACGAGCCTTGCCGCATCCGCTGGCGTGTCGCTGACGGGGGGCGAAGTCGGCGGCGATGCGGCGGCGGTCGCGAATTTGCCGCTGAGCCAGTCGAGCGCTGCCCGCGTGGTCGGCTACCGCAGCGATCAACCGGGGTACATCGACGACCCTCAGCGCGGGCTGTCCGATATCAACCGCACCACGATCACCGGCATTCGCGCGACGCTTGCCGCCGAGCCAGCGGCCGACCTTCACGTCGAAGGAGGGGTGGTGGCCCAGGATCTCGCCAGCCGCGAGGGCCAGTACACCAATAACGGCACGTCGGCGCTCATCCGCCGCACTGCGCTGTCCCAGCCGTTCGAGAACGACTTCCGCCTCGCCTTCGTGACCCTCCGCACCCGGATCGGAGCGGCGCAGCTCGTTTCGAACACGTCGTACGCCGATCACTCGATCGACACCGCGTTCGACGCCACCCGGCCCTCCGACCTCGAGCCGCGCCTGTTCACCGAGAACCAGGCAATCCACTTGCTCACTCATGAAACGCGGATCGCCGGATCTTCGGGACGGCTGACCAACTGGGTCGGCGGGATCGCCCTCGCTCACAACGTGAACCGCGTCGAGCGCTCGATCGGCGCCCCGGCGGCCCCGGCGCCTCTGTCGGCAGTGCGCTCGGAAATCCTCGATGCCGCGGTGTTCGGCGAGGGAACAGTGGCGCTGACCGGCCGGGTTTCGCTCACCGCGGGCGGCCGGCTCGCGTACTTCGGGCAAAGCGAAGAGCTCGAGGCCAAGACGCCGATCTCCTTCGAACCCAGACGCAGCGAGTGGCGCGTGCTGCCCTCGGCGGCGATTTCGTGGCAGCCGAGCGCCGGGCTGATCGTCTATGCTCGCTATCATCAGGGCGTTCGCCCTGGTGCGCAACAGATCGCCGGCGATGGACGCCGGCAAAGCGTCCTGCGCTACGAGCCCGACGAACTCGCGACCAAAGAAGTCGGCGTTCGGCTCGGCGAGGCAAACGGCACACGCCTGCACGGAGCCGCCTCTTTCGCGTGGTCGCGCTGGAACGACATCCAGGCCGATCTGATTACCCCTGACGGCTTTCCCTACATTGCCAATATCGGCGCGGGCATGGTGCGCTACGCGTCCGTTCAGCTTGGCTGGCGGCCGGTCGATGGGCTCGATCTGGACCTCTCCGGGTTCCTCGCCACCAGCCAGCTCGATCGTCCTGCGGCGGGATTCGCATCGGCCGGCGAAGGCGATCTGCCCGAGATGGCCGACAGCGGCTGGCGGGCTGCGGCGCGATACAGCGCAGATCTCGGCGCCGCGAACCTCACGCTGAGCGGCTCGGTCGCATACGTCGGCAACTCGTACCTCGGCATCGGACCCATGTTCGACCGGCCGCAAGGCGATTATCTCAACACCGCGTTGGGCGCGCGGGTCGAGCGTGGCCGCTGGGGCCTGTCGATTGACCTCGACAACCTCCTGAACAGCAGGGCCAACACATTCTCCTATGGGAACCCATTCGCCTTCGCGGCGGAGGATCAGCGCACCCCGCTGCGCCCGCGGACGATCCGGATCGGGATCGATGCCAGTTTCTGACTCCAAGCGGCTGCTGGCCTCGATTCACGACGTCGGTCCCGGCTCGGCGGACGCGGTGGACCGGCTCGCCGCGCAGATGGAACGGCACCTCGGCGTTCCGCGCTTTGCGATGCTGGTGGTGCCGGATCACTGGGGGGCGCATCCTCTCGTCCGCGGTAGCGATTTCGCGGGCAAACTGCGGCGCTGGGCGGATCGCGGGGTCGAGATGTTCGTGCACGGCTGGTATCACCGCGATCCCGCGGCGCACACCGGGCTCGCCGGCTTCAAGGCCCGCCACATGACCGCCTCGGAAGGCGAGTTTCTCGGTCTCGACGCTGGCGAAGCGGCGCGGCGGATGAGAGATGGGAGGGCGCTGGTGGAAGATGTGATCGGCGCCGAAGTAGCCGGCTTCATCGCCCCTGCCTGGCTTTACGGACCCGGCGCTCTTACAGCGCTCGAGCAATGCGGATGTGCGCTGGCGGAAGAGCACATGAAGGTCTGGTCGCCGCGGACCGGGGCGGTGGTCGCGCGCGGACCAGTGGTGACCTGGGCCAGCCGCTCGACCGCCCGGACCACGTCATCGCTGGCGTTTGCGGCGCTCGCTCGCGTAGCGCTACGTCCCCTCGAAACCGTCCGCGTCGCCGTCCATCCCGGGGACGTGACTAAGCCCTCGATCGTCGCCAGCATCGATGCGACTCTCGCCGCGTTCGCCAGTCGCCGCAGACCTGGACGGTACGGCGACCTTCTGGGCTGAGCCACTCACATATCCGCGAAGCTGAACCGGTGCGGGTTTCGCCGGCGCGCGGCGTCAGGAAGGCGTGCGGATCGCGATACCCATCCACAGCTTCGAGGCCGGCGGGGTAGAGCGCGTGGCGCTGAGGCTGGCGGAACGCTGGCAGGCCGGCGGCGAGGACGTGACCATCGTCCTCGGGCGCGATCGGGGTCCCTGCCGCCAGACTGCACCGCACCTGCGATATCGCACCTTGCGTGAGCCCTTCCCGAGCGACCGGTGGGAAACGCTCTGGATGATCTGGTCGCTGCTGCAATGCCTGCTGAGCGAGCCGGTCGACGTCGTCTTCTGTCCTGGCAACACCTACACCGTGGTGGCGGTCGCCATGAAGGTGCTGCTGGGTGCGCGCTGCCCGCCCATCCTGGCGAAGGTCAGCAATGACCTGACGCGGCGTGACCTGCCCGCCGCTGGCAGACCGTTCTATCGCTGGTGGCTGCGGCTGCAGGGGGCGCTGATCGAACGGTTCGTGGCGCTCGCCGAGCCGATGCTGCCGGAAGTCGAGCGCGAGATGCGGATCGACCGCCGGCGCGTCGTGTGCGTTCCCGATCCGGCGTTGACCAGCGCCGAGATCGCGCGCTTCGCCAGGCGGGATTGCGCACCGCCTGGCGAAGCGCCTTGCCGCTACCTGTCGGTGGGGCGGCTCGAGCCGCAGAAGAATTTCCCCCTGCTGGTGACGGCCTTCATCCGCCAGGCGCGGCCGGGCGACACGCTGGTGATTGCCGGCGAAGGCAGCCAGCGGCGCGAGATCGAAGACGCGATCGCCCGCTGCGGCGTGAGCGATAGGGTCCGCCTGGCGGGGCACGTCGATGACATCGCGCCGCTGTTTGCGTCGGCCGATGTCTTCGCGCTGTCGTCCCGCTACGAGGGCGTGCCCGCCGCGCTGCTCGAAGCGCTCGCCGCGGGCATTCCGATCGTCGCCACCGATTGCTGCGCGAGCAGGGGCTGGCTGACCGCCGGCGGCCGTTTCGGCGAGCTGGTGGCGCCGGGCGACGAGGCGCTGCTGAGCGCCGCACTCGCCCGCGCGCGCTTCCTTGTGCCCGATCACTGCGCCATGCGCGCGCTCGCGAGGCGCTTCACGCTCGAAGCATCGAGGGGACTCTACATCGACGAGCTCCGCCGCACCGCGCGCGAATTTCGCACACTCAGATGGCAGAGATGCAGATTTCCGATGCGGGAAGCGCAGGAGCGCGGCGTCTGACGCTCGACACCATGCTGCAAGGGTCACGCATGAACGATCCCGCGATCGCCGTCGGTCAGGTCGAGTTCGCCATTCCCGAACCGCAGGACCGCGGCACGGCCTTCACGTTCGCGCGCATTGCCAGCCTTGTCCTGTCGCTGCTGGTGATCGCTGCAGCGCTAGGCGAACTGCGCCACTTGCGGCTTGCCGACATTTCGGCGCTGGTGCCTACCTCGCCGCTGTTCTGGGGCCTTTTCGCCCTCGCCTACCTCACGGGGCCGCTGAGCGAATTCGTGATCTACCGGCGCCTGTGGGGCGTCGGCGCCGGCGCCTTCGGCGCCCTGCTCCGCAAGCTCGTCTACAATGAACTGATCGTCGGCTACCTGGGAGAAGTCTTCTTCTACTCTTGGGCCCGTCGCAACCTCGCGCTTACTGCTTCCCCATTCGGCGCGGTAAAGGATGTGGCGGTGCTCTCGGCGGTGGCGGGGAACGTGATGACCCTCGCGTTCCTCGCCATTGCCGCCCCGCTCCTGCGGCTCATCCCGCTCGGCGAGCATGCTTCAGCGATCGAGTGGTCGCTCGCACTGGTCATGCTGACATCGGTGGTGGTGATGTTCGCGCGCGGAGCCATCTTCTCGCTGACGCGGCGCGAACTGTGGTTCGTCGCGAGCCTTCACGTCGCACGCATCGCCGGCTCCACCGCGCTGACCGCGCTGCTGTGGCACATGGTCCTGCCCGGCGTGAACGTCGCATGGTGGCTGCTGCTGGCGACGCTGCGGATGCTGATCTCCCGCCTACCCTTCGTCCCCAACAAGGACATCGTGTTCGCCGGGGTCGCCGTTTTGGCGGTGGGGCGTGACGTCCAGATCGCCGCACTGATGGCGATGATGGCCGCACTGGTGCTGCTCACGCACATCCTCGTCGGGGTGACGTTCGCCCTGTTCGATCTGTTGACAGGGGAGCGCGATGCCGGGACTGCCGGCTAGCCTGGTGCTGCTACCCCTGCTGGCCGCAGCCGCGATCCCGTCGACTCCGGACCTGGGCAAGGCGGAAGGACAGTGCCGCCCCGGCGAAACGGGTCCCTCGTTCCTGGTCAGCGCCATCGGTCTGAAGGACCGAACGGGCCGGCTGAAGCTCGAGGTCTATCCCGCCAACGACCGCGACTTCCTGGCCGACGACAACGTGCTCGTGGCCGAGCGGCGTACGTTCCGCCGGGTCGAGACGGATGTCCCCGGCAGCGGGATACCGCAACTCTGCATTCGCGTGCCCGGCCCCGGCGTCTACGCGGTCGTCCTGCTGCACGACCGGGACGGCAACCGGAAATTCGGCTGGCGCACCGACGGAATCGGGTTCGCCGGAAATCCCCGTTTGGGATGGAGCAGGCCGCCGGCGGCGAGAGCCAGCGCCCGAGCCGGCGATGGGCCGACGCGCATCCGCATCGTGCTGAACTATCATCGGGGCCTCGGCATGCGACCACTAGCGGACGCGAGCTGAGCGATGCGGATCGTCGACGTCTGCGCCTTCTATACGCCGAGCGGCGGAGGGGTGCGCACGTACATCGCACAAAAGCTCGCGCTCGCCGAAGCGATGGGCGTCGACATGACCGTGGTGGCGCCGGGCGAGGCGGATGGCACCCAGGCATACGGCGCCCTCGCGCGCATAGAGACGCTGCGCTCACCGCGGCTGCCGGTCGACCGTAAGTACGGATATTTTGCCGATCAGGCCGCGATTCATGCGGCGCTCGATCGCCTCGCGCCCGACCTCGTCGAAGTGTCGTCGCCGTGGCGCAGCCCGGTGATGGTCGCGACATGGCGGCCGGACGTTCCCAAGGCGCTCGTCATGCACGCCGATCCGCTGGCGGCCTATGCCTATCGCTGGTTGGGTCCGATCATGGCGCGCGAGCGGATCGACCGCCGCTTCGATGGCTACTGGCGTCACCTTCGCCGCCTCGGGAGAACCTTCGACGCGGTCGTGTGCGCCAACGCCGACCTGAGCGCG
>JBQCFR010000110.1:0-8946 GCA_051958885.1 Tsuneonella sp. | reverse complement strand
GCTGTTCACGTCGCCGGTATTAAGGTCGACCGTGACGAGCCCGCCGCCTGCGGCGGGTGCAATCGAGTTGAGGCCGATGTAGTTCTTGTCATCGTTGTAGAACACGTCGCCCGACAGGCTGAAGCGTCGGTCGTCCGAGGCATACTTGGCGCCTAGTTCGTAGGTCCAAGCGCTGTCGCCGGTGTAGGTCCGGGTCGGCGCGGTGGGGGCGTTGAAGCCGCCGCCGCGATAGCCGCGCGCGACCGAGGCGTAGGTCATGAAGGCGGGCAACCAGTTGCGCTTAATGGTCAGCTTGGGTTGCCACTCGTTCGACTTGATCTGCGCCGGGGCGACCGGCCCGCCAGTGGTGATCACGCCGACCAGCTCGGTGAAGATCGATCCGTTGGCCACCCTGTTCTCATGATCGTACCGCAGGCCGAGGGCAACTTCCCAGTCGGGCGTCGGATTCCAGAACACCGTGCCGAACGCGGCGTACGTATTGGCGCGGGTCTGACTGGTGGTCGTTCGGATCGCGGTGACCGGCAGCGTGGTGTACGCCGGGAACAGCGAGGTCGCGTCGATCGCATCCGCATTTTCACGGCTGTAGAACAGGCCGAACAGCGTCGACAGGCTGCCTGACCACTTGCTGTCGAGCCGCAGCTCGGCGGTCTTCGTGCGCAGTTCGTCGCCGCCCGTGGCGCGGGCAAAGTTGTCGGGCCCGAAATCGACGTCCTGGTCGAGGTTCGCCCCATCGCGCGCGTCATAGGCCCCGATCAGTGTCAGCTTGCTGTCAATGCTGTCGATCGGCACTGCGAGGCGCGCGTTGATGCCGCGGTACTTGTACTTGACGCGGTTCAGCGCATTGAAGGTCAGCTCGCGCGAGTAATCATCCGGTCCTGTGACGCGGGCATAAGGAATGTTTACCGAGTCGATCCAGTCGTAGTAGCCATTGATCGTCAGCTCGACCGGCCCGGGCGTGAAGCGCACGGTGCCGTTGACCGACTCGCTGTTGAACGGATTGCCTTTCTCCTTGAGCAGCGAGTTGTAGGCGAACCCGTCCTGTTCCTGGTGCGAGGCGGCGATGCGCACCGCCAGCGTGTCCTGCACGATCGGAGCCGAGAGCGAGCCGGCAACGATGAATTGATCGTCCGGCCCGGCGTAGCTCGCGCTGGCGCGGGCTTCGAACTGGTTGCCCGGCTGGCGGGTGATCACGTTGATCGCGCCGCCGAGCGTGTTCTTGCCATAGAGCGTGCCCTGCGGCCCGCGCAGCACCTCGATCCGCTCGACGTCGAGCAGCGGGTTGTTGAGATAGGCGGTGTTGGGCCGGTAGATGCCGTCGACGAACAGGCCGACGCCCGGCTGGACCGACTGCACCAAGGTCACGCCGACGCCGCGGATGGCGACGAAGGCGCGGCCGGCGCCGTCGCTGTTGATGTTGAGGCCGGGGGCGAGAACGGCAGCCTCGCGCACCGAGTTGATCCCGCGCGACGCCAGCACGTCGCCGGTGATCGCGGTCACCGCGGCCGGTACATCCTGCAGCGTCTCCTCGCGCGTGCGTGCGGTCACTACGATGGTCGCGGGGTCCGAAGCATCGCCCGCGTTCGGGTCGTTCGTCTGCTCGTTGCTGGTCGAGCCGTTCTCCAGCGCGGTCTGCGCGTGGGCGGCAGGAGCGAGCGCGAAGGCGGCGACTCCGGCCAGGAATGCGTGGCGAATGCGAATCATGAATCAGGTCCTCTCACGGGATCGTTGCCCTGGAGACCTGTAATACAGCTGACAAACCTATAAGAAAGGTTTGGCGAGTATGCCGATCGTCAGTTCGGATGTGCCGTTCCGCCTACCAGCAGGTGTAGCCGCCGTCGGCGAGCACGATGCTGCCGGTCAGCAGCGAGGCCATGTCGGAGGCGAGGAACAGCACCACCGACGCCACTTCTTCGGGCTCGCCCAGCCGCCCCTGCGGGGTGCCGTCGATCCACCGCCGATACATCTCGCTGGTCTGGTCGGCGAAGGCGTTGAGCGGGGTGGCGATGTAGGTTGGCGCTACCGCGTTCACGCGCACGCCGCGGCTTGCCCACTCGGCGGCGAGACTCCTGGTCAGCTGGTGCACCGCGGCTTTCGAGGCGTTGTAATAGCTCTGCGGCTGCGGGCGGTTGACGATGAAGCCGCTCATCGAGCCGATGTTGACGATGCTTCCTCGCCCCGCGGCGAGCATGTGCCGGCCAAACGCGCGCGCGCACCAGAAGCTGCCGTTGAGGTTGACGTCGAGGACGCTCAGCCAATGCTCGTCGGCGACGGCCTCCGCCGCGGTTTCGCTGCGCGCGATGCCGGCGTTGTTGACGAGTATGTCGATCCGGCGCTCGAAGCGCTGCATCTCGTCCGCGGCCGCGGTGACCGCCGCGGAATCCGTCACATCGAGCACGGCGGTGCGGCAGGTGTAGCCAGCCTGCGCCAGTTCGTCCTCGGCGCGGGCCAGCGCGGCTTCGTCGCGGTCGGCGATCGTGACGCGCGCGCCAGCTTCGGCGAGCGCGTGGGCGCACGAGAGGCCGATCCCCTGCGCGCCGCCGGTGACGAACGCGGTCCGGCCGTCGAGCCGCAGCTTTTCCAGGTACATGGCGAGGTCCCTCAGGCTGGCAGGTAGTCGGCCGCCGGCATGCGCGGTTCGTAGCGCGTGTCGCCCGCTTCGAGCTGATAGACCAGCCGGTCGCCGTTCCATCGCCGCCACGGCAGCGATCCGTCGCGCGAGAAGCGGACCCAGATTGCATGCGTACGCTCGGCGAGATCGGCGGGCGGGCTCTCACCCACCAGGCCCTTCGGACCCGTGGCGCAGGCGAGCGTCTTGAACACGAACGGCATCTCGATCCCGTGGCATGCGCCGAGCTCGCCAGCGCACGCCGCGCTCCGCCACTCCATTTCATAGAGCCAGGTGGCGCCCTTGTGCGCATCTGCATATTGCCGCGCTGGCCAGCGGAACACGAGGTCGGTGAGCGCTTTGGTCATGGCCTCGCCCGCCCGCACGCCCTTGTGGCCCAGCCCATAAGCCTTGAAGGCGGCACGCGCCCTGGGCTGGGAACGCGAGACGAGCCACCGGGCAAGCAGCCCGGGAATCTTGCCGCGCACATCCGTCGGCACGAAGTAGAGGTTCATCTCCTCGGCATTGGTGCCGATGAGCACCTCGACATCCTTGCCGGCGCCCTGGCGCAATGCATCCAGCGGCTTCACCGGCAGGACATCGTCGCCCCACACCGGGATGAAGCGGCTGATGCCGTACACCGGCTCGAAACCGGCGGCATCGCGCAAATCGACCGCGCCGGGGCGGGCGACCTTATCGAGCGCATCCATCGCCGCTTCGTTGCTGACCGAGCGGAATCCGGCGACATCGGCCGACACGCCGAGCACCTTGGCGAGCTTCTTCACCAGCCGCTGCGCCACCGGGATCTCGCGGACCATCGACCCGTGGCCGCTTTGGATGATCGCGCGCTGGAACAGGCCCTTGGCCAGCGGCGAGGCAACCAGGTTGGCGATCGCCATCGCGCCTGCGCTCTCGCCGAACACCGTGACATTGGCCGGATCGCCGCCGAAGGCGGCAATGTTGTCCTGCACCCACTGGAGCGCGAACAGCATATCGCGCAGGCCCAGGTTCGTCGGCGCACCCGGCACTGGGAGAAAACCGTCGATCCCCATCCGGTAGTTGATCGCCACGCAGACCACGCCCGAGCGGGCGAATTCGGTCCCGTCGCTGACCGGCGCGTCCTTGCTGCCGACGACGAATCCGCCGCCGTGGATCCACACCATCACCGGAGCGCCGGCGCCGTGCTCGGGCGCCCAGATATTCACCCGCAGGTAGTCCCCGTCGCCGCCATCGCTGCCGCTGCCGATCAGCGGCACCGCGTCGATCTGCGGAACCTCGCGGATGCGATGCGGAGCCGCGGGACCACGTTCAGTCGCTGCGAACGTGCCAGCCCAGGGCTGGCGAGGTGAGGGCAGCTCGAAACGGATCGGCGGCGCCGCATAAGGGATGCCGAGGTACGTCGTGACTCCGCCCGCCGTCACCCCGCTGACCGGGCCTGCGGCAGTTGTCACGAGATGCGAAAGGGGTAGGCTCTCCATGCCGCCGGCTTGCATCACATCGAAGCGCGCGTCACTCAAGATCACTTTGCCGCCGGACAGTATTGCTGTGCACACGAGCATGGTCGCAGCGAATGCTTGTTTGCTTAGTATTCTATGTATCTTGCCTCGGAGTGCCAAGCCTCGTAGCGTCGCTGTCGCTCGCGCACGTTTGCCGGCGCCGAGGTGCGATCGCCAGTTGGTGAATTGGGCGGAAGAGAGATGAAGCGGATCGAAGTCGTCGAAGTTGGCCCGCGGGACGGCTTGCAGAACGAAGCGCGGCTGGTGTCGAGCGCCGACAAGATCGAATTGATCCGCCGCTCGATTGCCGCCGGCGCGGGGCGCATCGAGGTCGCGAGTTTCGTCAATCCGCGCAAGGTGCCGCAGATGGCGGATGCGGAGACCGTCGTCGCGGGGCTTGGACCAGTTGACGGCGTCACTCGCATCGGGCTGGTGCTCAACGAACGCGGCGCCGAGCGGGCGCTCGCCTGCGGCATCGATCAGCTCGGCGCGGTGGCCGTCGCCAGCGACGCGTTCGGCATGCGCAACCAGGGGCAGACCTGCGACGAATCGGTCGAAGTCGCTGCGCGGATCATCGACATGGCCCGGCGCGCCGGGCGAAGCGCACAGGCGACGATCGCGGTGGCGTTCGGCTGCCCGTTCGGCGGCGCGGTCGACTCGGCTCTGGTCGTCGCAATGGCGCGGCGGTTGAGCGAAGCGGGCGCCGTAGAAATTGCGCTGGCCGACACCGTGGGGGTCGCGGTGCCGGCGGAGGTGTCGGCGCTCGTCACCGCGGTCCGCCAAGCGATAGCGCCGGTGCCGGTCAGGGTGCATTTCCACGACACGCGGAATACCGGCATTGCGAACGTCTGGGCCGCCGTCGAGGCCGGGGTACGGACGGTCGACGCAGCCCTGGGTGGTCTCGGCGGATGCCCGTTCGCGCCGGGAGCAGCCGGCAACGTCGGGACCGAGGACGTCGTTCATCTCCTGGAGCGATCGGGCTTCGCCACGGGGCTCGACCTTCAATCGTTGCTGCATGCGTCACGCTGGTTGGGGGAAGTGATGGAGAAGGCGATGCCGTCGAAGCTGGGCCAATCGGGGCTCGGTCCCCTGCTGGAGGCGCGTCGATGACACCCGCCAACCAGGGTCCCTTGCGCGGCATCAAGGTAATCGAACTCGGCCAGCTGATCGCCGGGCCGTTCTGCGGCCAACTGCTCGGCGACATGGGGGCCGACGTCGTCAAGATCGAACCGCCCGGCTCCGGCGATCCGATGCGGCAGTGGGGCAACGGCGAGCACAAGGTGTGGTGGGAAGTGATCGCGCGCAACAAGCGGTCGGTCAGCATCGACCTGCGCGTGGCGCAGGGGCAGGAGCTCGCGCGCCGCCTGCTCGCCGACGCCGACATCATGATCGAGAACTTCAAGCCGGGGACGATGGAGAAGTGGGGTCTCGACCCGGTCACTCTCCATGCCGTCAACCCTCGGCTGATCATCGTGCGGATATCGGGCTACGGACAGACCGGACCCTATTCAAGCAAGGCGGGCTTCGGCGGCATCGGTGAAGCCATGGGCGGATGGCGCGCGATCGTCGGCGATCCCGACCGGCCGCCTTCGCGGATGGGCGTGTCGATCGGCGACACGCTCGCCGCGACATACGGCTGCATGGGCGCCCTGGCGGCGCTTCATGCCCGCGAGACGACCGGAAAGGGACAGGTCGTCGACACATCGCTCTACGAGAGCGTCCTGCAGGTGATGGAGAGCCTCGTCGCGGAGTACGACGT
Organism: Tsuneonella sp.; assembly: GCA_051958885.1. Classification (GTDB taxonomy): domain Bacteria; phylum Pseudomonadota; class Alphaproteobacteria; order Sphingomonadales; family Sphingomonadaceae; genus Tsuneonella. Next base: position 3,086 of record JBQCFR010000110.1, on the reverse strand, counting down.
CAACGGCATCGTCCGTCAGCGATCGGGTTCGATCCTGCCCGGGATCGCGCCATCGAACGTCTACCCGTGCAGCGACGGCGAGTACCTGATCGGGGCCAACGGGGATGCGATCTTCGCCAGGCTCGCCCAAGCGATGGAGCGGCCCAAGCTGGCGCAGGACCCGCGCTTCGCCACGCATGTCGCGCGCGGGGAGCACCAGGCCGAGCTCGATCAGATCATCGCCGCGTGGACCCGCACGCTCACCGTCGCTGCGCTGGAAGAGCTGATGGCCGAGCACAGCGTGCCCGCCGGGCGGGTCTACCGCGCACCCGAGATGCTCGCCGACCCCCACTTCGCCGCGCGCCAGGCGATCATCGCAATGCCGCACCCGGTTCACGGCGAAGTGCGCATGCAGAATGCGTTCCCGAAGTTCTCGGGCACACCGTCATCGGTGCGGACTGCCGCGCCGGCAACGCCGGGCCAGGACAACGCCGAGGTGCTGGCTGAACGGCTCGGCATGAGCGCGAATGAACTGGACCGGCTCGCCGCTGAGCGGGTGATCTGACCTGGCTATGGCGAGGCTCGATCCAACCGGTACGCATCTTCGAAAACTGAGGAGAGTGCCTTAATGATCACCCTCTACGGCGGCCCCACGCCCAATGCGCGCAAGATCGTCATCGCCCTCATCGAGATGGAGCTCGAGTGGGAGCTGCACCCGATCGACATTCTTGCCGGCGACCAGCTCACGCCCGAGTTCCTCGCGCTGAACCCCAACAACAAGACGCCGGTAATCGTCGACAGCGACGGGCCGCACGGGCGCTTCGTGCTGTGGGAGACAGGCGCCATCCTCCTGTACCTTGCGGAAAAGACCGGCCGCTTCCTGCCCGCCGACCCGGCGGCGCGGGCGCTGTGCTGGCAGTGGCTGATGTTCCAGGTGTCGGGCGTCGGGCCGATGTTCGGCCAAGCGATCCACTTCACCCACTACGCCAAGGACCGGCACGCCTACGCGACCGAGCGCTACACCCGCGAGGTCGAGCGGCTGCTGATGGTGCTCGACGGCCAGCTTGCGGCCAACGAGTGGGTGGCGGGCGCCGAGTACACGATCGCCGACATGGCGATGCTGCCCTACCTGCCGCGTGCGCTCGGCGAGCGGGCAGGGCGCTATCCGCACGTCGAGCGATGGTTCGCGCAGATGCTCGCTCGCCCGGCAGTCGCAGAGGGCAACGCGATCGGAGTGCCGCGCAAGGAGACCGTTGCCGGCGGGCTCCAGGGCTTCACCGACGAGCACCGCGACATCCTGTGGGGCAACCGCCAGCACATCGCGCGATAGGCCGGAGCTACTGCGGTGGCCGCCTGACGGCGGCGTGCATGGCGTCGCCGAACATATTCGACCACTCGGCCTCGCTCAGCACTTGCTTGCGGCCGAGATACTTGGCCGGGGCGGCGAGCTCCGGCCGATTCATCGCCCGCTCCACCGCCGGGCGGCGCTGGATTCGCTCGAACCAGTCCTTCGTCGCCGGCCACTGGCCCACATCGATGCCCATGACGAATGATGACCGGCGGCCCGGCCAGACCGCGATGTCGGCGATGCTGTAGTCCTCGCCGGCGAGGTAGGGCACCTGGCTGAGCCGCCGTTCCAGCACGTGGAGGAGCCGGTCGAGCTCGCGCGTGTAGCGCTGGATGGCGTAGTCCTGGCCCGGCGGTGCGTAGCGCAGGAAGTGGCTGGCCTGGCCCCCCATCGGCCCAAGCCCGGCCATCTGCCAGGTGAGCCACTGGATCGCCGCCGTGCGCGCGCGGCCTTTGGGCGCGAGCAGTTCGCCGGTCTTTTCCGCAAGATACTGCAGCACCGCGCCGGATTCGAACACCGCCAGCGGCCCGCCGCCGTCGCCCGGATCGCGATCGACGATTGCGGGCAACTTGTGATTGGGGTTGATCGCCTCGAATTCGGGGCCGAGCTGGTCGCCGTTGAAGATGTCGTAGGTGACGAGTTCGTAGGGGAGGGCGATCTCCTCGAGCATGATCGCGACCTTCTGCCCGTTGGGCGTGGCGCAGTAATGCAGCTCGATCATGCGACGAGGAACAGTTCGTGGCGCGCGCCTTGCTCGGTACGCCGGCCGCGGCCGATCGCGAGGACGCCGTTGAGCCAATCGTACTGCGGCGATGCGGTCTCGAACACCATTGCCACGCGGATGTAGTACTCCGCCGGATCGACGTCGCGCACCACCGGGTCCGGATCGGAAAAGGCGGCTCGCACCTCGTCGGGCACCAGCGTGCGGCCAGTGTAGGTCACGTAGACCAGCGCCCCGTCGTCGGTTCGCCAGATCGCCCGCGCATCGAAGCTGCCGATCGCGCCCGCGGCAATGCGGCCGGCGACCGACCAGTTGCCCCCGCCGGGAAGAACCTCGCCTCTCAGCCGCTCGCCGTGGAAATCGCCTCCCGTCACATACCCGATCCGGCGCTCGCCCCACGGCGAGGCGCCGAGGGGAATGATGCCCTCGCCCACGTGGAAATTGACGGTGCAGAAATGGGTGCCGAGGATGGTGTCCCCGTCGGGCGATTGGCGATCCACTGTTCCTCCTCCCTCCCAAGCGCGGCACGCATGCCACACTAGGAAATAATTAGTTAGCTAGGCGTCAATCGTGTTGACACAAAATGGCGCCCGCCTCAACAAATGCAACACATAGGATCGCGGGTGGAGTGGGAGATGGATATGCGTTTTGACACGATGCGTGCGCTGCTCGGCGGCGCGGCCATTTCGGCGCTTGCGGCGGCGTCGCCGGTGCTGGCTCAGGATGCCGGGCAATCGCAGCCGGGGCAGCCAACCAGCAACGTCGGTGTGGACGACAGCCGGCCTTCGGCGGAGATCGTCGTCACCGCGCAGAAGCGCGAGCAGAGCCTGCAGGACGTGCCGATCTCGATGGAGGTGGTCAGCGGTCAGACGCTGCAGGATTTCTCCGCCACCGACTTCAAAGACGTGATGAACTACGTTCCCAACGTGTTCGTGCAGTCGACCGCGGGCAACGACACGATCTACATCCGCGGCTTCGGATCGCCGCCGGCGAACTTCTCGTTCGACCAGTCGGTCTCGCTCTACGTCGACGGGGTCT
>JBQCFR010000109.1:0-11038 GCA_051958885.1 Tsuneonella sp. | reverse complement strand
CGGCGCGATATAATGTCGCGCCGGCGCCAAATCTAGGTTTTGTGGGTTCCCCCGTATGTCGAACCACTACCGATAGTGAATCAGACCGGACTCGCACGCAAGTGGGTAAAGCCCGCATTCACCATCCCGAGCGCTCATCCGGGCCGGTGTATTGGCTTGTTGCAACGCCGCGACGCGGCGGATTTCCAAGGCTCGCTCGCAGCGCAAGAGGCAAAATGAATCGGTGCAAAAATATTCGCGCCATCGCGGCGCTGCGAAGCCCGCTGCGGATGGCCGCGCGCCGGGATACCGATCGCTCGCCGGCGGTTTGTTTGGAGCTGGAGAAGAGGAACCGATAATGGCCCGCGACGACCGCCGGCACGAAGCGCCCGCCGGCATCCTGACACCGCACGTTTCGCTGCTCGGCTCGGTCGACGAAGCGATGGCGCAGCAGCTTCGCGATGCCCTCACCGATCCGGACGAGGACGACGAGGCATTTACCGTCGAGATGACCACGCTGGGCGGCGATCCCGAGATGGCGCGGCGCATGGTGCTCGAGATCGACCAGGCGCGCGGCCGGCTGGGCAAGCGGCGGCTGGTGTTCCTCGGCAAGACGGTGGTCTATTCCGCCGGGGCCACCTTCATGGCCGCGTTCCCGCGCGCGGATCGATTCCTGACCAGGGACGCGATGCTCCTGATCCATTGCCGGCAGCTCAAGCAGACGATGGAGATCGACGGACCGATCCGCGCGACGGTGCCGATGATCCAGGCGATGCTGCACCAGCTCCAGACCGGCATCGATCTCGAGGAAGCGAACTTCAAGCGGCTGATCGAGGGCAGCGACGTGACGATGGACGAACTGCTCGAGAAGGCGCTCTACAACTGGTACCTGACCGCCGAGGAAGCGGTGGAGCGCGGACTGGTGGCGGGGATCGTCTAGGCTTCCGCCCAGCGCCGCACGAGGTTGTGATAGAGTGCGGTGAGGCGCAGCACTTGCGCGTCGGTCTTGCCGCGCTCGGCGGAGAGCACCTGCACGCTTTGATCGAGGTCGTAGAGCATCTCGCGCGCGGCGTGGTCGGCCACCAGCGACTGTAGCCAGAAGAAGCACGAGACGCGCTCGCCGCGGGTGACCTCGGTCACACGGTGGAGACTGGTCGAGGGGTAGAGCAGCATATGCCCCGCGGGCAGCTTGTGGCGCGCGGTGCCCATGCTGCTCTCGATCTCGAGCTCGCCGCCGTCGTAATCGGCCGGGTCGGTGAGGAACAGGGTGGCGGACAAGTCGGTGCGGATGCGCGCGCCGGTGCCCGCGTGGAAGCGGATCGCGTTGTCGACGTGCAGCCCGAAGGTCTCGCCGGGTCCGTAGCGGTTGAACAGCGGCGGAAACACCGAATGCGGCAGCGCGGCGGAGAGGAACGCGGCGCTGCTCTGGAGCGCGGCGGTGAGCGCCTGCTGCGCCGCACGTGCCGCTTCGCCATCCTCGGGCAGCTGGCGGTTGCGCTTGACGCTGCTCGCCCCGGCGCCGCTGGTCACTCGCCCATCGACCCATTCCGCGGCGAGGATCCGCCCGCGCAGGGCGAGCGCCGCGTTGCGCGAGAGCACATCGGGGATCACCAGCAGCATGGCCTAGACCATTAGCCCACCCGCCGTTCGTGTCGAGCGCAGTCGAGCCACGCGTTCAGAACGTCACCTGCACGCTCAGCGTCGCCTGCCGGCCGGGGGCGACGTAGCTGAACGGCGCGTCGGAGCGGTAGATCGCGTCGTAGTAGCGCTTGTCGGTCAGGTCGGTGACGTTGGCGCGCAGCTCGATCCGGTCGCTGACCTTGTAGCGCGCGACCGCGTCGAACTTCCAGTAGCCGGGCAGCGAGTTCGCGTTCGCCTCCAGCGTGCCGCCAAAGACGCGACTGCGATACTGGCCCTGGAGGCCGAAGGTGAACCGGCTGGTCAGCGCGTAGCTGGTGAGCAGCGCGAAGCTGTGCTTGGGGACGTTGGCGAAGCGCAGGCCGACGCTCGCGGGGTTGACGCTTTCGACGATCTTCGCGTCGAGGTAGGTGTAGCCGCCGAACACTGCCCAGCGCGGCGTGATGTTGCCGTTCGCGCCCAGCTCGAACCCCTGGCTGCGCAGCTTGCCGACATCGACGTAAAAGCCCCCGCCCTGGTTCTCGCGCGCGTCGCTCTTGTCGATGCGGAACGCCGCGGCGGTGAGTAGCAGGTGGCCGTTTGCGACCTCCCACTTGGCGCCGAGCTCCCACGCCCTGTTACGCTCGGGCTTCAGGTTCTCGACCCCGATGACGCCGCCGTAGGTCGGGCTCGTCGAATCGAGCTGCTCGCCGCTCGGGTTCGAACTGGTGGCGAAGCTGGCGTAGAGGCTCACCGCCTCGACCGGCTTGTAGAGCAGGCTCGCCTGCCAGTTGATGAAGCTGGCGTCGCTCTCGACATCGTAGGGCGTGCCGCGGGTCTCGCCGGCGGCGCGGATGTCGAAGCTGTCCCACCGCGCTCCGAGCAGCAGCTGCCACTGCGGCGAGAACTTGATCGTGTCGATCGCGAACAACGAGAATGAATCCACGCCGGTGGTCGCCGGCGGCACGCTCGCGTCGACCACCGCCGGGATGGTGTAGCCGAGCACCGGGTTCGGATCGAACAGGTCGCGGGTGAAGCCGCTCGGGGTGCCGATTTGCTGCCCGGCGTCGTTCTCTACGAAGGCCGGGAAGGCGTAGCGGCGATTGGTGATCCGCTCGCGCGAGAACTCGCCGCCGAGCACCAGCGCATGAGTCAAGCCGCTGGTGGCGAGGTCGAGATTGAGGGTGGTGAGATTGCCGAGATACTTGGTGACCGCGTTACGCTGCGGAGTGCCGGTGTCGACCACCAGCTCGCCGGGCACGAAGCCCGCGGCGAGGTCGGCCGGGGCATTTGTCACCACGCGCGGAGCGCGCGGGACCGAGACGACATAGCGGTTGGACACCTCGCCGTAGCGGGTCTGGCTGCGCAGGCGCACGGCGGGCGACGGGCTCCATTCGAGCGCGGCGGTGCCGATGTCCGCGCCGTTCTGGAGGAAATCGCGCCCGACCGCACCGTAGAAGTTGTCGAAGTCGGTCGCGTACGGCTCGCCGGTGGCGGTGTCGAACGGGTGGCCGTAGTCGCTCATCCCGTCGAGCCGGTAGTGATAGTAGTCCGCCGACAGCGACCAGGCGTCGCTGAGTTTCCAGTCGAGCGCGGCGGCGACGCCCCAGCGCTGCGAATCGACATGGTCGCGGCCCGGGGTGTCGCCGGTGTGGTAGAGCGCGTTGACGCGCACGGCGAGCCCGGGGACGAGCTGGCGGTTCACGTCGAGCGTGCCGCGCAGCATGGCGTCGGTGCCGCCGGTGACCTCGCCAATCGCGAAATCGTTGCCGAGCTGTCCGCGCTTCGACTGCAGGCCGACCGAGCCGCCGGTGGTGCCGCGCCCGAGGAAGGCGGAGGACGGCCCCTTGACGATCTCGACCTGCTCGACCGCGAAGATCTCGCGGCTGGAGACGCCGGGGTCGCGCTGGCCGTCGATGTAGACGTCATTGCGGGCTTCGAACCCGCGGATGAAGATGCGGTCGCCGAACGCGTTGCCGCCCTCGCCGGTGCCAAGCGTCACACCGGGGGTGGTGCGTGCCAGCTCGCGGAATGAAGTCGCGCCCTGGTCCTCGATGACTTCCTTGGGGATCACGGTGACCGACTTGGACGTGTCGCGCACCGTTTCGGTGAAGCGGCCATCGGCGGAGCGGTCGACCTTGTAGGGCGCGGCAGGGTCGGCGTTGGGGTTGACGTCCGCTTGCCGCTCGCCGCGCACGACGATGTCGGGTGGCGCGTCGGTTTCGGCATGCGCGGGAGCCGCGATGAAGGCCGCGCCGAGCGCGCCGGCGAGCAACGCGCCCCCGCGATGCGGCGGGCGGAGCGGAGTAAGCGTCATCGAAAGTCCCTCATGCCTGTAGCGGTCCGCTATTGCGACACGTTCGCAGACAAGCAAGAAGATTCTGCAACTCACTCGCAATAAGAACAGCTCTTGCCAAATGCGCGGCGTCGGCGATTGTGCGGGTCAGGCCCGCGCAGGCGTCAGGGCAAAGGAGAACGGACGATGCTGAACATCATCGGGGCTATTCTATCGGGTCTGGTGGTCGGCGCGCTCGCGCGCTGGTTCTACCCGGGCGCGGTGCAGATGGGCTGGATCGCCACCATCGGCCTTGGCGTCGCCGGCTCGCTCCTCGCCGGCCTGCTCACGCACCGCGGGCAGAGCGGCTTCCACCGCGCCGGCTGCCTCGCGAGCATCCTGGGCGCGATGGCGCTGATCCTGATCGGGCGCCTGCTCGGGATCGGCTAGGCGGCTTGCTTGAGTCCGCCCTTGGCATGCGCCGCGATCTCGTCGGCCAGTTCGTCGACGAGCTCGAGCGGAAGGTCGTGGCCCCAGCCCGGAATGGTCTTGATCTTCGCGCCCGGGATCGTCGCCGCGGCGTCGCGTCCGTGCGCCACAGGCAGCAGCGGATCGTCCTCGCCGTGGAGCACCAGCGTCGGTACGGACAGCCTGGCGATCATCGACCGCCGGTCGCCGTCGGAGACGATCGCCGCCATCTGCCGCAGCGGGCCTTCGGGGTAGAAGCTGCGCCGCACGGTGGCGCGAACGCGCTCGCGCAGCCGGTCCTCCGCGGAGGGAAAGCCGGGGCTGCCGATCGTGCGCGAGAGGTAGATGCCATGCTCGACCAGCACGTCCTCGTCGGTGCTCTCGGGCCGCTTGACGAGCGCCTTCATCGCTTCGGGCTTCGCGCGCGGCAGCTTGCGGTTGCCGGTGCTGGTGAACACCAGCGTGAGCGTCTCGGTCTTGTCCGGATGGCGCGCCGCGAAGTGCTGCGCGATCATCCCGCCCATGCTCGCGCCGACGATATGCGCGCGCGCAACCCCTAGCGCATCGAGCAGCCCCGCGCCGTCATCCGCCATGTCGGCGAGCGAATAGGGCACCTTGGGCTTGAACCCGAGCCGCGAGAGGATCGTCAGCTTGACGGGTCCCGGCGCCTTTACCCCGTCGAACTTGTGGCTGAGCCCGATGTCGCGGTTGTCGTAGCGGATCACCCGGAAGCCGCGCGCGACCAGCGCCTCGACGAACTCGATCGGCCACAACGTAAGCTGCGCGCCGAACCCCATGATCAGCAGGATGACGGGATCGGCCTTGCTGCCGTAATCCTCGTACTCGATCTCGATGCCGTTGGCGCGTGTCCTGGCCATTGTGTCCTCCCCGTCAGGTCCCGCGTGCCTGCGTGCGGCGAGCGATGCCCTTGAGGCCGTCATGCTAGGCCTCGCGGCGCATTTGGCAACCGTGCGCGCCGCGTGTGTGATCCGCCCGAGAATTGATTCGACCTGCGCGGCCGGCGAGCGCATCATCCGCGCGGGGCGGCCGTGGGGGGCAATGCATGGCGACGATAGCTGCGCGTCCGGACGAACCGGCCGAACTGTTCGGGCACCCGCGCGGGCTGACAGTGCTCGCCACCACCGAGATGTGGGAGCGCTTCTCGTTCTACGGGATGCAGGCGCTGCTGATGCTCTACATGACCAAGTACCTGCTGTTGCCCGAGCACGCGCGAGGTGTGTTTGGGCTGGCCGGATTCCGCTCCGGCATGGAAGCGGTGGTCGGCAAGCTCAGCGATATCGGCTTCGCCGGCCAGACGTACGGGCTCTACTCGGGGATGATCTATCTCACCCCGCTGGTCGGCGCCTGGCTCGGCGACCGGGTGCTGGGGCGCACGCGGACGATCACCATCGGCTGCCTGCTGATGGCGGCCGGGCATCTGGCGATGGCGAGCGAAGCGCTGTTTTTGGGCGCGCTCACGCTGCTGGTGATCGGATCGGGTTGCCTGCTGGGGAACATGGCCGCGCAAGTCGGGCTGCTCTACGCGCCCGAGGATCAGCGCCGCACGCGGGCCTTCGGCGTCTATCTCATCACGCTCAACATGGGCGCGCTCGCCGCGCCGCTGGTGATCGGCACGCTGGGCGAAGACGTCTCGTGGCACTACGGCTTCGCCGCCGCGGGAGTCGGCATGCTGATCGGGCTTGTCACTTACCTCGTCGGGCGCCGGCACATGCCGCCGGACCGGCTGGCGCAGCGCGGGCCTAAGTTCACGCTCAGCGGCCGCGAATGGCGGCGCATCGCCGTCATCCTGCTGCTGCTGATCGTGCCTTACATGCTCTACTTCACCGCCACCAATCAGTCCTACAGCATCATGTACGTGTGGGCCGACACGCAGGTGGACCGCACGATCTTCGGCTGGCAGATGCCCGTGACCTGGATCGGCATCTTCGACGGGGTCGCGACGATCACCGGCGTCTGGCTGGGCAACCGGCTGTCGCTTTGGCTGCAGCGTCGGCGCGGACGCGATCTGGGCGATCTGCTCAAGATTGGCGTGGGCGCTGCCGGCGTCGCGCTCGCGTGGGTTTTCGCCTGGGGAATCGCGCGCCTGCCGATGACGCCGCTTGGCCTGTGGCTCACGTTCTTCGTGCTGCAGGACTTCAGCTACGCGGCGCTGATCGAGCCGCCGATCCAGGCGCTCGTTTCGCGCGATTCGCCGCAGTCGGTCGTCTCGATGATGATGGCGCTGTACAAGTCCGCGAACGCGGTCGCCTATTTCCTCGCCGGCTGGCTGATCCGCTTCTACGAACCGATGGGCGCGCCCAGGTTCTTCCTGTTCACGGCCGCGCTCCCCGCGATCGCCGCGATTGTCGTGCTGGGCCCTTACCGCTGGTGGGTGCATCAGCTCGGTCCGGTGGAGGAAGCGATGGAAGCCTAAGGGACCAGTACGGTGTCGCGGGCGACTGCGTCGGTCTCGGGATAATCGAGCGTGAAGTGGAGGCCGCGGCTCTCGTGGCGGTGAAGCGCGCTGCGCACGATCAGATCGGCGCACTGGTGCAGGTTTCTGAGCTCGATGAGGTCGGTGGTCACGCGGAACGCCCCGTAATAATCCTCGATCTCCTGGCCCAAGGTGCGGATGCGGTGCGCGGCGCGCTCGAGCCGCTTGGTCGTGCGCACGATGCCGACGTAGTTCCACATGAACCGGCGGATCTCGGTCCAGTTCTGCTTGATGACGACCTCCTCGTCGGAATCGGTCACCCGGCTGGCGTCCCACTCGCGGATCGGCGGCGGATCGTCGAGCTTGTCCCAGCACCCGAGGATGTCGCGCGCCGCCGCTTCGCCGAACACGAAGCATTCGAGCAGCGAGTTGGAGGCGAGCCGGTTGGCGCCGTGGAGCCCGCTTTCGGTGCATTCGCCCGCGGCCCACAGCCCGGGGAGGTCGGTGCGCGCATCGAGCCCGATCAGCACTCCCCCGCAGGTGTAGTGCTGCGCCGGAACCACCGGGATCGGCTCCCTGGTCATGTCGATGCCCAACCCGAGCAACTTCTCGTAGATCGTCGGGAAGTGGTGGCGGACGAAATCGGACGGCTGGTGGCTGATGTCGAGATGGACGCAGTCGAGCCCGAAGCGCTTGATCTGATCGTCGTTGGCGCGCGCCACCACATCGCGCGGGGCGAGCTCGGCGCGTTCGTCGTAGTCGGGCATGTAGCGGTGACCCGTCTCGGGGTGCTTGAGCAGCCCGCCTTCGCCGCGCACCGCCTCGGTGATGAGGAAGTTCTTGACCTGCGTGTTGTAGAGGCAGGTCGGGTGGAACTGCATCATCTCCATGTTGGAGACGCGGCAGCCCGCGCGCCACGCCATCGCGATCCCGTCGCCGGTGGCGCCGCGCGGGGCGGTCGAGAACTGGTAGCACCGCCCCGCACCGCCGCTCGCCATCACGGTCGCGCGCGCGACGTGCGTCTCCACGTGGCCGGTCTCCTGGTCGAGCGCATAGACGCCCCACACTCTGCCCGACCCGGAAAACCGCTCGGCATTGCGCCCGGTGATGAGGTCGATGCACGCACGGCCCGGCAGCAGCGTTACGTTGGGATTGGCCTCGGCTGCTTTGAGCAGCGCCTCCTGCACCGCCCACCCGGTCGCATCGTTGACATGAACGATGCGGCGGCGGCTGTGACCGCCCTCGCGGGTGAGGTGCAGGTCCGCGCCCTCGGTGTTGAACGGCACGCCTAGTTCGATCAGCCGGTCGATCGCGCGCGGCGCGTTCTCGATCACGTACTCGACGGTCTCGCGCCGGTTGAGACCGCCCCCGGCGACCATCGTATCGCGGATGTGCTCCTCGAACGTATCGCCGGCATCGAGCACCGCGGCGATCCCGCCTTGCGCCCACGCGGTGCTGCCGCCGGTAAGGCTGCCTTTGGCGAGCACCAGCACCCGGCGCTTCTCCGCCAGCGCCAGCGCGGCGGTCAGCCCCGCCGCGCCCGATCCGATGATGATCACGTCGTAAGGGGCGCCGCTCGGCTCGGTCATGGCGCCGTCATGCCGGGGACGCGCGGGTCTCGCAAGCGCATCGGGCCGCGGCGCTTGCCTGAAGCTGCTCCGGCCCTCCAGGTCGAGGCACTCGAAACCGCCACGGGGGCTGCGCAAGGCGGCCTCCGCCTGGCCCGGCGGAACGAGCCTGACGGCGTTTCGCCACAGCCTCGGGGCGCTTCGGCGCAAGGGTGTGGCAGCGGTCGGCCGCGGCAGTATTCCTCAAGCTGCAGGGGATCGGACACGGGAAGGGTCGCAACAATGAAGTTGGCGCATATCGCCTGCGCGCTCGGTCGGCACAGCATCGACCAGAGCAAGGTGAAGAAGGTCTTCGGGATGAACGTGAGCCGGTGCGCGCGCTGCTCGACACCGCTCGAAGAAACCTGGCGCGATCACTGGGTGCCCCAGCGGATCGGCGACGCTGGGCTCGACGGCTGGTTCCGCTAAGGGCGCGACACCACCAGGCAGTATCCCGCGTCGCAGGTTTCCTGCCCGAGCAGGTGGCCGTAGCGCGCGTTCCACGCGCCGCTGGCGAGATCGGCGGCAAGCCGGTCGAACCCCGCCTGCGCGCCGTCGATCTTCCAGAATGACGAGATCGCCTTGCGTACCAACGGATCGAGATAGGCCTGCGGGCGGCGCCAATAGGCGTAGAGGAAGCCGTCGGTGCAGTCGTGCGGGATGGGCACCGGGATGATCTCGACCGGCCCCAGCGCCTCGCCGTAGAGCGATAGCGGCGGCATGTGCGCGGCGTCGAGCTCGGCGAGCTGCGGCCAGTAGTCGAGCACCCAGGCGACCCGGTTGGCGGGATCGAAGGTGAGTAACACCACCGGCCCGCGCGCGACGCGGCGCATCTCGGCCAGGCCCTTCGCGGGGTCCGCCCAATGATGCACGGTGAGCACGCCAATGGCCGCATCGAAGCTGCGGTCCGCGAAGGGGAGGTGTTCGGCGGTCGCTTGCACCACCGGCGCGGAGCCGGGTGGGCGCTGGGCGATCATCTCCGCCGATGGTTCGACCGCGGTGACCTCGCGCCCTGCCGGTTCGTAATTGCCGGTGCCCGCACCGACGTTGAGCACGCTGCGCGCGTCGCCCAGAGCCAGCTCGATCGCGCGGGCGAGGCGCGGGTCCGGCCGGCGCAAGTTCGCGTAGTCAATTCCAATGGTGTCGTAGAGCGCGCTCAAGTGGCAGCGCTGGTGAGGCTGACGAACACGTCTTCGAGGTCCGCCTCGCGCGTTGTGACATCGGCGATGACGAAGCCCTGCTCCTGCACGATGCCGAGCACCTGGCCCGCGTTGATGCGGTCCTTGTCGTAGGTGATCTCGACCGTCCGGTCGCCGGTCTTCTCCGCCTTGACGAATGCCGCGTGCGCGGGCGGGGCGGCCATGTCGCGGTCGACCGTCACCGCGACGATCTTCTCGCGCGCCATCTCGACCAGTTCGCGGGTGGGCTTGTTGGCGATCAGCTCGCCGTGGTTGATGATCGCGATACGGTCGCACAGCTCCTCGGCCTCTTCGAGGTAGTGCGTGGTCAGTACCACCGTGACCCCTTCGCGGTTGAGCCGGGTGACGAGCTCCCACAGCTGGCGCCGCAGTTCGACGTCGACCCCTGCGGTCGGCTCGTCGAGGACGAGGATTGGCGGGGAATGGACCATCGCCTTGGCCACCAGCAGGCGGCGCTTCATGCCGCCCGACAGCGTGCGCGCATAGGCGTTGCGCTTGTCGGCCAAGCGCACCGCCTCGAGCAGCTCCTCCGAGTGCCGGTCGCGCCGCGGAATGCCGTAGAAACCCGCCTGGTTCTCGAGCACCTCGAACGGCGTGAAGAATGGATCGAATACGATTTCCTGCGGAACGATCCCGATCGCGCGCTTCGCATTGCGCGGATTGCGGTCGATGTCGAAGCCCCAGATCTCGGCGGTGCCCGAACTCTTGGTGACCAGCCCGGCAAGGATGTTGATCAAGGTCGATTTGCCCGCCCCGTTGGGTCCGAGCAGACCGAAGATGCCCCCCTCGGGAACATCGAAGCTCACCCCCTTGAGCGCGAGCTTGCCGTCCTCCCCCTTGGTTCCCGCGTAGCGCTTGACGAGGTCGCGGATGGCGATGGCGGGAGGCGTGGTCATCGCGCGAGGCACTGCCCGCATTGACGCGCGCGGTAAAGACCTTCGCGAATCGCGCGGCGCGTTTCCCGCGCGTTAACCATCAGCGGCCCGGAGTGCGTTAACCAACGCGGGCCTAGGTGCATCGGCGATGGGACGGGAAATCACCTGTGCGCGCGGCCCGCGGCCGGGCCTGCCGCTTGCGCGTGCCGCCTGGCTGGCTGGCGCGGCGACGGCGCTCTGGGCAGCGCCTGCCGCGGCGCAGCAGGCCGCCACTGCCGACGCCAAGGCGGGCATCGTCGAACAACTTACCCTGAGCAAGGACACCGATCTCGACTTCGGCCAGATCGGCGTGAACGGCGCGGGCACGGTGCTGATGACCACCACCGCGACACCCACTTGCACCGCCTCGGCGACGCTCATCAAGTACGGCGTGTGCCAGCCCGCGGTGTTCGAGGGTTACGGCCAGACCGGACGCACGGTGCGGGTGAAGATCCCCGGCTCGCTCGGGATCACGCTGACCGGCCCCGGCGGCGCGACGATGAAGATCACCGGCGTCACCACCGGGACCGACGGTTCGCTCGGCC
>JBQCFR010000108.1:0-4425 GCA_051958885.1 Tsuneonella sp. | reverse complement strand
GGCAGGTCGATAGCGACGCGGCACCGCGCGATTCTCGTCTATACGACCAGTTGGCCGTCAATCACCTACGCGACGGGCGCGGGTAAGTGGTGGCGCTGCCGGGGTGCGTTGTGCGCGCGCGATCGGTCGAGGACGTGCAGGCGGTCGTCCGCCTTGCCACCGAACATCGCGTTCCGCTGATCCCCTTTGGCCTGGGCAGCGGCGTGTGCGGCGGGATCGAGCCGGGGCCCGATGCGATCCTGCTCGACATGGGCGCGATGAACCGGATGCGCTTCATCGACGAGGAAGACATGCTCGCCAGCTTCGATGCCGGGATGAACGGCATGGCGGCGGAAGAAGCGGTCGCTGCCCATGGCCTGACAATCGGCCACTGGCCGCAATCGATTGCGATCAGCAGCGTGGGCGGGTGGGTGTCGACGCGGGCGTCGGGCCAGTTCTCGACCGCCTACGGGAACATCGAGGACATCGTGCACTCGATCGAGGCGGTGCTTCCCAGCGGCGAGCTGGTAACGCTCGGCAAGGCCGTGCGGGCCGCCGCCGGACCCGACCTGCGCCACCTGCTGATGGGCGCCGAAGGGACGATGGGCGTCGTCACCGGCGTCACCTTCTCGTTGCGCGCCAAGCCCGAGCAGCGCGACTACAGCGTGTTCTATGCCGCCGACATGCGCGCCGGTTTCGAGGCGCAGCGGAGGATCGTGCGCGCCGACTGGCGGCCGCCGGTCATGCGCCAGTACGACGGGCGCGAGGTGCGCCGGCTGTTCCGCGACCACGAACGCGGCGGCAAGGCGATGCTGCTGATGGTCCACGAAGGACCCAGGGCGCGGGTGGACGCGGAGCTTGCCGCGATGCGCGCGATCTGCGGCGAGGCGGGGCTCGAAGCCGGCGATCCCGCGGCGGCGCAGGAGTGGATCGAGCGGCGCAATCACGTGCCGAGCTGGCGCGACATGTTCGAACGCGGCTACATCGCCGACACCGTCGAAATCTCGGGCCGCTGGAGCGAGATCGGCGCGATCTACGACGACAGCATCGCCGCGCTCAATGCGCTGCCCGGCGTGATCAACGCCTCCGCCCACAGCAGCCATGTCTATCGCTCGGGCATCAACCTCTACTTCAGCTTCGCGGCGACGTTCGAGGACACGGCGAAGATGGAGCCGGCCTATTTCGCGGGCTGGCGCGCGATCATGGAGGCAACTGCGCGCCGCGGCGGCGGGGTGGCGCACCACCACGGCGCGGGGCGCTTGCGCAAACCATACCTGCATCACGATCTCGGCGAGAACGGAGTGGCGCTGCTGCGCCGGATCAAGCACTGTCTCGATCCGGAGGGGATCATGAACCCGGGCAACCTCATTCCCGATGCCTGAACTGCTGCTCGCGCTCGACGCGGGCACGACGGGTGCGCGCGCGATGCTGGTCGACGCGGGCGGCGCGGTGCTCGGCGGGTGCAAGCAGCCGATCGCCAGCCGCTATCCCGCACCGGGGCTGGTCGAGCAGGACGCCGAGGCGGTGTGGGCGATCTGCCGTGCGGTGATCGACGGCGCGCTGGCGGCGGCAGGACGCACGATCGCCGATGTCGCTGCAATGGGCGTGACGACGCAGCGCGCGAGCGTGGTGGTCTGGGACCGCGTAAGCGGCCGCCCGGCCGCGCCGATGATCGTGTGGAGCGACTTGCGCGGGCTCGAGGCGTTCAGGGCGCTCAAGGCGGCCGGGTTCGCCGGCTGGCCGCAGGTGCCCTCGGCCAAGCTGCCTGCGGCGCTCGCGCTGGCAGGGTGCGATCCGGCCACCCTGCAGTGGGGCACCCTCGATAGCTGGCTGGTCTACAAGCTCAGCGGCGCGCATGTGACCGACGCATCGGCAGCCTGGCTCACCGGCTACTACGACTTCGCCGCCGGGCACGGATGGGACGCCGCGCTGCTCGCGCATCAGGGGTTGCCCGCAGCGATGTTCCCGGCTCAAGTCGCAAGCTGGGGGCCGGTCGCCCAGACCGATGCTGCGGCTGTGGGAGCGAAGGTTCCGATCACCGCGCTGATCGCGGACCAGCAGGCGGCGCTCGTCGCGCACGGCGCGCTGTCCCGCGGCGACTGGGCGGCGACCTACGGCACCTCGGGCGTGTTGATGGCCTGCACAGGGGGTACGCCCGAAGGCGTGCACCGGAGCATGCCGCCCGAGGTGCTCGCGGCGGCCGATGGCGGCATGCGTTTCTGCGTCGAAGGCATGGTGATTACCGCCGGGTCGCTGATCGAGTGGCTGTGCGGCGGGCTGGGGCTGTTCGCCTCTCCGGCGGAGCTGGAACGCGCCGCCGCCGCAGCACCGGCGGGGGAGGTGTTCGTGCGACCCACGCTTGCCGGGATGGGCGCGCCGCACGGCCAATTCGACGTGCGCGGGCTGATCGGCGGACTCAGCTTCGCCGCCGGGCCGGGCGAGATCGCGCGCGCCGCGCTGCAGGCGATCGCCTATCGCTTCCGCGAGATCGCCGATGTGATCGCCGCCGCGCTGCCGGTGCCCGCCGCACTGCCCGTGGCCGGCGGGCTCTCGGCCAGCGACACGCTGCTCCAGATCCAGGCCGACGCGCTCCAGCGCCCGGTCCGCCGCCACGCGGTGCGCGAGGCGAGCGCCTATGGCGCGGCGCTCGCCGCCGGCATGGGCGCAGAACTGTTCGCGGAAACCGATCTCAAGCGGCTGGCACGCTACGAGCGCGAGTTCCTGCCGCGGATCGGCGCGGACGAGGCGGACAGCGGCTTCGCCAAGTGGCGGGCCGCGGTGGCGCCGTGCTAGCTGCCGCCGACCTCCGCCCACAGGCCTCGTACGATATCGCGTATCCGCTGCGCCTCGTCCCACCGGTCGTCTGTTCGCGCCCGTCGGGGGCGGTGATCGCATAAGGCGGGGGGCCCAGCTCGCACATGAAGGTGAGCGCATCGTCGGGCCCAGCGCGCTCGAGCCACAGCTCGAACCCGCGCCGCCACCAGGCGATGTGCTGATCGCGCCAGCCGCGGTGCTGCGGCGCGTCGAGCGCGACTTGCACCTGGTGCGTGGTCGAGATGCGGCCATGGAAGTTGTGCGCATTGCGCAAGATGGTCTCGATCGCGGCGAGCTGGTCGGCGCTCAGCGGCAGCTCCATCTCGCCGGCGACCGGATAGTGCGACAGGTCGGCCGTAAGCGGCAGGTCGGGGCGCGCCTCGAGCAGCCGCAGCGTGAACAGCAGGTCGTTGGTGAGCCGCCCGCGATGCGTTTCGAACCAGACGGGCAGCGGCGCATCGCGCGCGGCGTCCGTCAGGCTGTCGACCAGCGCGAGCGCGTCCGCAAGGTGGGCGAGCGGCCCGGCGATCTGGACGTTCAGGTGATGCGCGCCGAGCCGCGCCGCCTCGCCGATCCAGTGGCGGAGCTCGTCGGCGCTGCGGACCAGCACCTGGGCTTCCCACGCGAGGCCCAGCGGGTTCATCGCAGCGGCGACCCCGGCGGTCCGTGCCGTCCGGGCAAGGTTCACGCCGACCCCGTCGAACCCGGCCGAAACCACCGCGGCCAGCGCCTCTTCGAGCCTGCCTTCGATGTCGAAGCCGGGGCAGCCGTCGAGGCCCCAGACCGACTGAAGGACAAGCAGCTTCGGCATAGGACGCTCCCGGACAGCGGTGTCATATCGCGGGCGCATGCCGAGTCAATCGCGCCCAAGAGGAAGATCGCATGAGGCCTGAACCCAAGTCGCCGGCGGTGGCGCAGCCGGTCTCGGCAGCTTATCGCCGCTATGCGCTGAGTGTGCTGATGGTGATCTACACGCTCAATTTCCTCGACCGGCAGGTCGTCGCGATCCTCGCGGAGCCGATCAAGCACGACCTCCACCTCGCCGACTGGCAACTCGGGGTGATGACCGGCCTCGCGTTCGCGCTCTTCTACACCGTGCTGGGAATTCCCATCGCGCGGATCGCGGAGGTGGGGCACCGGCCGCGTATCATCGCCGGCGCGACGGCGGCGTGGAGCGTGTTCACGATCGCCTGCGGCCACGCGCACAGCTTCCTCGCGCTGAGCCTGTGCCGGGTCGGGGTGGGATCGGCGAGGCCGGGTGCACGCCGCCGGCGCACTCGCTGATCACCGACTACACGCCGAAGGACAAGCGCGCCTCGGCGCTGGCGTTCTACTCGCTCGGCACCCCGCTCGGCGGGCTGCTCGGGCTCGCGCTCGGCGGGCTGATCGCCGACGCTTACGGGTGGCGTGCGGCGTTCGTCGCCGCCGGCGCGCCGGGCCTCGTGATGGCGCTGATCGCCTGGACCACCTTGCGCGAGCCGCGCCGCCAGCTCGGCAGCGATCTTGCCGCAATTAAGGCGGCCCGGCCGGAGTTCCGCGCCGCGATGGCGGAGATCCGCGGCAAGCGCACCTTTTGGCTGATCGCCTTCGGCGCGGCGATCAAGGCGTTCATCGGCTACGGCGCGGCGGCGT